>JAQGOD010000127.1 GCA_028293775.1 Gammaproteobacteria bacterium | reverse complement strand
GCGCGCGAAGAACATTTCCGGAGTACCGGTGGTGCTCGGTACAAAAGTGGTCGGAATCGTCACGCACCGCGACCTGCGCTTCGAGACTAAGCTGGATGCGCCGGTCTCATCGGTCATGACGCCTAAGGATCGCTTGATCACCGTGCGCGAGAACGCGCCGAAAGACCAAGTACTGGCGTTGTTGCACAAGCATAGAATTGAAAAAGTATTGGTCGTCGCCGGTGATCACGATCTCAAGGGAATGATTACCGTCAAAGACTTCCAAAAAGCCACGGAATTCCCGAACGCCTGCAAGGATAGCGTGGGAAGCCTGCGCGTCGGGGCCGCGGTCGGCACATCGCCCGATACATTGGATCGGGTCGGGGCGCTGCGTGATGCCGGCGTCGATGTGATCGTGGTCGACACCTCGCATGGCCATTCTCGCGGCGTGCTGGAAATGGTTTCCAAGATCAAGGCGAAGTATCCGGACATTCAGGTGATCGGCGGAAATATCGTGACGGCCGAGGCGGCGCTGGATCTGGTCAAGCACGGCGCCGATGCAGTGAAAGTCGGCGTCGGCCCGGGTTCCATCTGCACCACGCGCGTCATCGCCGGCGTGGGCGTTCCGCAAATCAGCGCGATTGCCCGCGTCGCCAAGGCACTCGAGGGCACGGGTGTTCCAGTGATCGGCGATGGTGGAATTCGCTATTCCGGGGACATCGCCAAAGCGCTCGCCGCCGGCGCGCACTGCGTCATGATCGGGGGCATGTTTGCGGGGACGGAAGAGTCGCCCGGGGATGTCGAACTGTACCAAGGCGGTTCGTACAAGGCCTACCGGGGCATGGGTTCGTTAGGCGCCATGGCACAAGCCCACGGCTCCAAGGATCGCTATTTTCAAGACACCACCAGCGAACTCGAGAAGCTCGTGCCGGAAGGCATCGAAGGCCGCGTTCCGTACAAAGGTAGCTTGGTGGCCATCTTGCACCAGCTCTCGGGCGGCTTGCGCGCCGCCATGGGATACACCGGCAGCGGCAGCGTCGAGGAAATGCGGACCCGGCCCCAATTCGTGCGCATCACCAACGCGGGTGTCAGAGAGAGCCACGTTCACGATGTGACGATTACCAAAGAAGCGCCAAACTACCGGATCGGTTGATGCTCGACATTCATGCTGACCGAGTCCTCATTCTCGATTTCGGTGCTCAATACACACAGCTGATTGCCCGCCGTATCCGTGAGATCGGCGTGTACTGTGAAATTTACGCTTGCGACGTCGCCTTTGGCGACATCGAGCGATTCGCGCCTAAGGCCATCGTGCTGTCCGGCGGCCCGGAATCGGTCTACGACGTCAAGGGTCCGGAAGCGCCGAGCGAGATTTTATCGCTCGGCGTGCCGGTGCTCGGAATCTGCTAAGGCATGCAGGCCATGGCTGCGCAGCTGGGCGGTCAGGTCGAAGGCTCATCTCACCGGGAATTCGGTGCGGCGCAGGTCACACCGACCGATGCCTCACCGCTGCTCGACGGCCTGGAAGATAACCGCGATGCCCAAGGGCGACGGGTATTGGATGTGTGGATGAGCCATGGCGATCGAGTGGTCGCGGTGCCGCCCGGATTCAAAGTCATCGCCGCCAGCGACAACGCGCCGCTCGCCGCCATGGCCGATGAGTCCAAGCATCTCTACGGTCTGCAGTTTCATCCAGAGGTAACACACACTCTGCAAGGCGCTGAGATTTTGCGGCGCTTCGTTCGCGAGATCGCCGGCTGCTCGGCTGGCTGGGCTACACGCAACATCATCGATGACAGCATCACCCGGATCCGCGCCGAGGTTGGCACCGATCGGGTAGTGCTGGGGCTCTCGGGAGGCGTCGATTCATCAGTGCTGGCGGCTCTGTTGCATCAGGCAATCGGTGCGCAATTAACGTGTGTATTCGTCGATCATGGATTGCTGCGCTTGGGAGAGGGCGACCAGGTCATGGCGACGTTTGCCGAGCATATGGGTGTGCGGGTGATTCGCGTCGATGCCGAACAGCGATTCTTGACGGCATTGGCCGGGGAAGCAGACCCGGAGAAAAAACGCAAAATCATCGGGCGAGTCTTTGTCGAAGTGTTCGATGAAGAGGCGGGAAAACTCAAAGACGTCAAGTGGCTGGCGCAGGGAACGATTTATCCGGACGTGATTGAATCGGCGGGCGCCAAAACCGGTAAAGCGCATGTCATCAAATCGCATCACAATGTGGGCGGCTTGCCGAAAGACATGAAGCTGAAACTTCTGGAACCGCTACGCGAGCTGTTCAAGGATGAGGTTCGGAAACTGGGTGTCGAACTGGGACTACCGAAAGAAATGGTTCATCGCCACCCTTTCCCGGGTCCGGGTTTGGGCGTGCGCATATTGGGACAAATACATAAATCGTATGCCGATCTTTTGCGTCGCGCGGACGCGATTTTCATCGAGGAGCTGCGCACTCACGATCTGTATCACAAGGTCAGCCAGGCCTTCGCCGTCTTTCTGCCGGTTCGCTCAGTAGGCGTCATGGGCGATGGCCGCCGTTATGAGCACGTGATCGCCTTGCGCGCGGTTGAAACCATCGATTTCATGACGGCGCGGTGGGCGCGCCTACCGTACGAATTTCTCGATCGTGTCGCGCATCGCGTGATCAACGAAGTGCCGGGAATATCGCGAGTCGTTTACGATATTTCGGGCAAGCCGCCGGCGACGATCGAGTGGGAGTGACCAGGGCGCCTATCCAGTGCGACGGCTGACGGCTCAATCAGTGAAGCCGGAGAGTTGGGCAAAATTGGCAAATACTGTTTTTCCGCAAATGCAACCGCTGGACTGCGGACAGTCGCCGCCGTCTGAGCCTCTCGGACTGCAAATGCACGGCCGACACTGTCGCCCCCGCCATCGCTGCCAGAAACCATTCCAAGCTGGCATTCGTCCGTTCGCCTTGCCATGCTTGCGAGTACAAACCAACACCTTCGGGGGTGAGAACATGGGCAGAGGCAGGGCATTCATAGCCATGCTGGCGATCGGCGGCAGCGTCGCATTCATGGCAAGCGGTGAGGCGAAAGCGG
>JAQGOD010000062.1 GCA_028293775.1 Gammaproteobacteria bacterium | reverse complement strand
CACAGGCTCGGGTTGACGGTCGCCGGCGGCTCTCCGGTTTCGAACGCGTAGGGCTGCATCGACCAGATGGTTCGCTGCCCGTCGGCCGACATGATGGCGCCCGGCAATGCCGCGATGAAGCCGCGCTGCGCCTCATCGAAGTCGACGCGGTCACCGAACGGCAGCGAGCGCAGCACTTCGGCATTGGCCCGGCGCGTCGCCGGTTCGGCGTCGTTGGGCTGCGCCGAAACCGCGGAGGCGCTCGCAAGGCAGCTCGCGCCGACGAGCAATGCGGCAAGCGCAGGTTTGCGGGAGACAGGTCTGCGGAAAACATTATTGCGGAAGACTTTACTGCGGAAGAGTTGGGCCGCCATCGGGGCGCTCCGTTTCTGATGCGGGGCGCATTCCTGCCATAGCCGGCGTCGGCGTTCTCTGCGATTTCCGACGACGACTGATCGAATTGTGAATCCGGCTGATCGATTCCGTAAATTCAGCAGCGATCAGGTGGCGAATCCCGGTTCAAGCCGGGTGAGATGCTGTCGTCGATACTCCCTGGGCGTCATGCCGGCCGTCATCTTGAAGGCGCGATTGAACGGCGCGAGCGACTGAAAGCCGGTGTCGAGAGCGATGGTGAGGATCGGCACGTTCGCCTGCACCGGGTCGGCGAGTGCGGCTCGCGCTTCCGCCAGGCGGTAGCCGTTGACGAAGCTGCTGAAATTGCGGTGGCCGAGCCGCCGGTTGATGAGCCGCCGGAGCCGATATTCCGGTATCGCCAGTCGCGCGGCCAGCACCGCAATGGTCAGTCCATCATGGCGGTGGAGCTTTTGTTCCTCCATCAGCTCGCGCAGCGCCTCCAGAAGTGCCGCCTCTTGCTGATCCAAGGGGCCTGCCGCAGGTGCCTCGGGGCGCCGCGAGGACACTTGGCCGGAAGCAACCGGAGAAACGGCGGACGCTTCGTGCGCGACGCCAAGCCACAACAGGGCGATGGCGAAGGTCTTCATGGCGAGGCCAGCGGCGTTGACGATGCTGAAGGGTGCGGAAACCGAGCTGCCGGGCGACACGACATCGGCCACGATGAGCACCGCGCCGTACAACGCGAGCGAAATCGCCAGCACTATGCGCAGGCGACGGCGCGCCTCGACGAGGTCGGTCTCCCATCCGGCCAGCGCGTGCCAGGCCGCGAGGCCGACGAAAAGCAAAGACAGCGCGTGGTACGCAAAGCCCACCATGGGCTGGCTGTCGAAGAGACTCCACATCCCGAGCGCCACCAGACCGAGCCAGGCAAAGCCCCGCCGCCATGATGGATTGAACTCGTCGTCGAACGTCGCTGCCGCCCAGATCCAGAACAGTGCCGGGTGGCCGAGGCTGACCGCCAGCAGCGAAAGCCCAAGGGGCGTATCGAGACTGGCGACGCCCGGTGCCGAGCAAATCACGTAGCCGACGGCGCTCAGCAAAAACAGGGCGGAGTTGCGTCCCGCCGGCGTGCGTCCCGAATCGCGGAGAAAAAGAATGGCGACCAGCAGAAGAATGCCCACTGTGCCACCACGCAGTCCGGCTTCAAGCACCGACATTGGGTTCTCCATGACACGTTCGACCGGCGAGCGAGGTGCCCCGGCAGATTTATGGCTTCACAGCCTAGTCCAGTCGACCACCTGGCCGCCCTTGGGCGATACCCGCATAGACCTCGCCATCGTCGGGCTTTAAAGCAGTCATTGCGAGAAGTAAGCGTACAGCTCCAAATTTGGCTTTATTCCAGTGGAGGCACAGTGCGCAGCCAAGCGACGATCGCGTTAAGATCATCGTCAGTCATGCTGCGGAAATAGGGTGCGTGGTCCTTCATCGGCGTGTTGAGCTCCCGGCCATCGCGGGAAATCCCGTGCGTGAGCGCACGCTTAATCTCTGAATCTGTCCAGGCGCCGATTCCTGCCTGTGGGTGTGAGGTAATGTTGCTGGCAACTGCACCTTGCCAAGCGCTTGGATAGCCTTTCACCAAAGCGGGCCCAAATAGTCTGCCACCCTTGCCAAGCCCGTTCTTGTAGTCGGAGATGCCTTTCGTTCGCGGGGAATGGCACCCCATGCAATGTCCAAGTGTCACCAGATAGGCGCCGCGCCGTACCTTATCGCCGAGTGAAGCCTCGGTGAATCCGGTCTCGGCATCGGGATAAGGATCGTGGTTTGCCGGCCCCTTGTACGTTGGATTCGGCACTTCGTTATGCACTGGCGGTACAGTCCGCAGGTAGGCGACGATGGCGTCAGCATCGCGCGAGAGCAGCGCCTTGTAAAAGTGAAATGGCATGACGTCTGCGAGCGGCACGCCGGGAAGTCGTGCATTACCGGGGCGCACGCCGTCCGTCAGAGCCAATTTGATATCCGCGTCGCTCCAGCTACCAATGCCCGTTTCAAGGTCTGGCGTGATGTTCGATGCGGTTCCAGCAAAGTTCGGCGTGTCGAACGACAGCCCGCCCGACAGAGCGCGAGACACGATAGGAACTCCATTCGCATCCTTCGGCGTGTGGCAGTTGCCGCAGGCAATAATCGTGTTCACCAAATAGCCGCCGCGCTCGACTGCCGTTTCGGCAGAAGCGCCCCCGCCGATCACCAAGAATGCGGTAAATCCTACCTTAGGCCATAAAGTCGTCAGCCATCCTCGAGGACGTAACGGCGTTGGAATCGTCATGGAGAAGCCGCCTTTGCGATGCTCTAGACCGTTTGTTCGCACCCACAGATTGTCGGCAAACATACTGAAATGCAAACAAGTTCGGCTTCTGAGGGCATAGCGAACTTGGCCAGCCATCCGCCGGCAAATTTACGGGGTCACGGCCTAGTCAAGTTCGACCACCTGGCCGTCCCTCAGCGACACCCGGCGGTCCATCCGGCCCGCCAGTTCCATGTTGTGGGTCGCGATCAGCATCG
>JAQGOD010000008.1 GCA_028293775.1 Gammaproteobacteria bacterium | reverse complement strand
TCGATTTGCGCGACCAAGGCGAAATAGCTCTTCCAGCCGGCATCGCCGTGCAGCGACAGGTCGATCATTGGGTTGATGAAGGCAGCTATAGCACCCTCCACCGTGACCGCACCGCTATTGGCTGCATAGGCGCGCAGCGAATCGCGACGCGCCGAGACCAACGGACGCGCGCGACGCTCGAACACACCGTCGAACAAACTGGATTTATTCTTGAAGTGATAATAAATCAGTGCCACATCGACACTGGCGGCGTCCGCAACCTGCCGTGTGGTCACTCCGTAAAAACCCCGCTCGGCAAACAGCGATTCGGCGGCATCGAGTAGGCGACCTCGGGCCTTCACCCCTCCGTCAGCCTGTTTCGGACGGCCGCGGCCGGATTTCTTGCGGTTCTTCGCCGGCGCTTTGTGCTCGAGTTTGGTCACGGCTCCCTCTGTATTGGTCGACACATCTTCGGCGAGCACTCGCTTTCGGCAAATGGGCGCGCTTCGCGGGCTATTGTGACATTGCAATCCGGGCGTGAAATCTCCTTGCGGTAATAAATTTAACAAGCGCTGAATAATAGGCTCCGGAAACCTGCTGCCCGGCAGCGGGATGCAGCGTAAGCGTGCGCCTCCTGCGCGCGGCGCTGACGGCGGGCCCACACGATTGTCGGTGAAAACCCGAGATATTTCACGGATAGCGGCGCTGCGGCGGCACACTCGAGACAAGATTTGGTAATCTTTCGAAAGCGGGACCTTTGTTGACAAATCGGGGTGGCTGGCATAATTTCAACGCACGTTGAAATTAAAAAAAGAGAACCGGAATCTACGGTTCCCGCTCGGACAGTCTAAATAAGGGGGTTATATGGCTTCATTTCGCTTTATGCTCGCGGCGCTCACGGGCACCACCGCCTCGCTTTGCGCATCCTGGGTGGCGGCGCAAGCCGTCGCACCCGTAACCAGCGGGTCGAGCACAGAGCTTGCTGAAATCATCGTCACAGCGACGCGCCGCTCCGAGTCCATCCAGAACGTGTCGAGCACTGTCACGGCGCTGACCTCCGGCACCTTGGAGCAGATCAAGGCCCGCGATTTGAACGACTTCGCTGGTTTTGTACCGGGGTTGAGCTTTGCCTCGACCGGTCCCAGCACCAACCTGCTGGTGATCCGCGGCATTACCACCGGCTCGCAGCTGAGCAGCGCGACCGGCGTGTACCTGGATGACATTCCCTTAGGCGCCAGCACCTCGAATGGCGTGGGTTATCAGAGTTTGAATATCAACGCGTTCGACTTGAACCGCATTGAAGTGCTGAACGGCCCGCAGGGCACGTTGTACGGGGCGACCTCTTTGGGCGGCACCATCCGGTACATTCCCAATTCGCCGGATTTGAAATCCTTCGGCCTCAACGTCGGCGTGGAAGTATCCTCGACCGAGCATGGCCATATCAATCACGCCTATACCGGCATGGTCAACATGCCCATCGCCGATGTTGCCGCGATTCGCATCGACGGCTATCAGGTGTATGACTCAGGCTACGCCAAGGACCCGATCTACGGGCGAGATAACCAGGGATGGGCTCGGTCGGAGGGCGGTCGCGTCGCGTTGCTGTTGAAGCCCACGGATGACCTCGATATAACGCTGCGCGCGTCGACTCAGCACATTCCCAGTGAAAGCGCGGATGTCGGATTTCGCGATCCCAAGACTCACCAGCCGACCTACGGCACCTACGATCAGGCGTACCCGACATTTCAGCCCAGCAATTACAGCCTGACGCTGTACTCGGCTGCGATCAACTACGACACGCCGTGGGCCAAATTCAGTTCCATCACCGGCCTGCAAGTTAACAACGGCACCAGCTCCACGGACAACAGCCTGACCTATGATGCGGCGCTCGGCAATGCCTTTGGCTTTTCTATCACTGATCCTTTCAGCCTGTACGTCAACACCACGACCAAGAAATTCACCCAGGAATTTCGCGTCGCCTCGCACGAGAATACGACCTTCCAGTGGCTGGCGGGCGCATTCTTGAGCAACGAAAAGACCAGTGAGATCGTTGATCTCTTTGATACCGCCACTCCGGCGGGTACGTTTTTTGGCTTATCTCCCTTTACCAGCTTCCTGCCCAGCACCTACCGCGAGTACGCGGCCTATGCGGACGGCACCATCTTTTTCACCAAGCAACTGGAATTGGGATTGGGAGTGCGGTACAGCCGGCAAAAGCAGGCCTACGAAGAAACCGTGAGCGGCTTGCTCGCGACCGGCTCGGCTGCGGTCTTGACGCCGCCGGTGGCGACCTCGGATCAGAGCGTCATGACATACCTGATCAATCCTAAGTTTCACATCACCGACGATGTGATGGTGTATGCCCGCGCGGCGAGCGGCTTCCGGCCCGGCGGACCGAATTTCGTGCTGAAGCCGGGCCTCGGCAATCCCACCTACAATCCTGACCGGCTATGGAGCTATGAGCTCGGCGAAAAAGCGACCTTCCTGGACAAGCGCGCGACGCTGAACTTCGATATCTACGATATCTTGTGGAAGGACATTCAAGTCACGGTCAATGTCGGCGGCGTCAACCAGCTCGAGAATGCCGGCACGGCACGAGTCACCGGCGCCGAAATGGCTTTCGACTATCGCATCCTTTCAGCACTGACGCTCGGCGGTTCGGCCGCGTACACCAATGCGCGCCTCACGTCCATTCCGGCCGTGATCGATGTGACCAGGCCCGGTGTGCGCCTGCCGTTATCGCCGCGCTTCAACTTCGCGCTGATCGGCACCTATGACGTCGACTTGCCCGGCGGTTACTTAGGCTCAGTCAATGTCACCGATCGCTGGATCGGCGAGCGCCATGCAGGGTTCGATACGGAGATCAGTCGGCCGTACAACTTGGCCTCTTACAACATCACGGACTTGAACTTCTCGGTGCGTTCGCCTTACCACTTGGAATACGGTCTGTTCGTGCGCAATGTGTTCGATAAGGCGGGCGAAGTCTCGGCAAACATCATACCCCTGCAGTACAACCACGACGCACCGGTGCAGGTGTTTCTGGCGCAACCTCGAACGGTGGGCCTGTCGATCAACTACAAATACAATTGATCGCATGGAATTTTGCAGCCTCGAGACTGCGAGCGGCCGGGTCCAAGGACTGATCAGTTCAGGGATCCGGCAGTTCAAAGGCGTTCCCTACGGCGCGTCGACGGCCGGGGCGAACCGCTTTCAGCCGCCAAAACCTGCGAAGCCGTGGACTGGCGTGCGCGATTGCTTAGGTTACGCCGAGGTCTCGCCGCAGGTTCCCTACGATGTCGGTCACGAGTATGCGCGGCTGATCCAGTTCGATTTGAATGTGGCCCTCGGCGGAATGGGCGAGGACTGCCTGCATCTCAATATCTGGACACCCGGGA
>JAQGOD010000002.1 GCA_028293775.1 Gammaproteobacteria bacterium | reverse complement strand
GTCCCCGATCAGCACTTGCGCCCAACGCCGCAGTTGCAGCCACGCAACCATGACGATCAGCAGCGCCAGCAACAAAATCGAGATCCCGACGAACACCAGAACGAAATCCCGGGCGGTGCGCTGGCGGCGATCCACGAAGCTCAAATCATGAATCATGAGCACGCGAAACGGCTTGGGTGCAGCGCTGTCGAAATCAAAGCGCGATACTTGCACCGATCCAGACCGCAATTGCATGATGTGCGATCGCGCCGGATCGGTACTGGCCTCTTCCTCGCAGGAAATCGCCGGCGGCGTGCGCTCGGACTTGAAGATGGTGCCGCCGTCGGTCCGGCACACCAAAATGGCCAGCAAACGCTCATCCGTCGCAATTTTAGCGAGATACGCCCGCAGCTTGGCCTCGTTGCCTTTTTCGACTAGATCCGTGATCGGTTCTTCCATCGAATGCATCACGAGCTGCGCGCGCAATTCCACGTCGGAGCGAAACCACTCCGCCAACAATCGTTGGATGTACGGCAGTCCGAAATACGCAACCACGCATGAAGCCAGTGCGACGGGCAGGACGAATCGCAGCATCACCGAGCGAAACATCTTGTCTCCGTGTATTCAAAAGGAACCCGCGTGGTGTTGATCACAAAATACAGATCTTTGCGCGCACAGTCTCCGATTATAAACAATGAATTCGGTGTAATACTTACACTTGGAAATAAAAGCGCGCAAGGCATTGGCAGCAGCGATTGCGTAGGCTAATGTTTTTGAGACATGAAACCAGCACCGCCGCCTCCCGCACTCGACTGGTGTTTATTCTTGGATGTCGACGGGACGTTGCTCGAGCTGACCGACACACCCTCGCAAACCATCACCGATCCTGACATCAAATTATTGTTGCAGGAAGTCTCGGAACGCCTCGGCGGCGCTGTCGCGTTGGTGAGCGGGCGAAAAATCGAAACACTCGATCTGCTGTTTGCTCCGATGCAGTTGCCTGCGGCCGGGCTGCATGGAGTGGAGAGGCGCAAAGCCGGCGGCGCCATACAAGGCGCCAGCTTCGTCGACTCTCAGCTGGATGGCGCACGCGCAGCCATTAAAATCTTGGTCGCGGCGCATCCCGGGACGCTGGCCGAGGACAAGGATCGTACCATCGCCGTGCATTTTCGTCTGGCGCCGCAATTCGAAGAAACCATTCGCCGCTCGATGATCGACATCGCCAAGCCGCTCGGCAGCAATTATCACATCCAGGGCGGAAAGATGTTATTCGAAATCAAGCCCCGAGGCTTCAGCAAGGCCACTGCACTGCAAGCTTTCATGAAAGAGCCCCCGTTCAGCGGCCGGCGCCCCGTGTTCGTGGGCGATGATCTCACCGACCAAGACGGCTTTGCCATGGTCGAGGCGCACGGCGGCATGTCGGTGGCCGTCGGCGACCGTGTGCAGGGTCAATATTACTTGGAAAATGTCGACTC
This sequence comes from Gammaproteobacteria bacterium, assembly GCA_028293775.1. Next base: position 1,495 of record JAQGOD010000002.1, on the reverse strand, counting down.
TGTGCGCAACTGGCTCAGGGGGATCGCGGCTTTGCACGATTCGCATCACGCGTGAGCAAATTGATATTGGTTCGCCACGGCGAGAGCTCGGGAAATCGGGACCGTATCTTCGCCACGTCGCCGCATGATCTGCCTCTCACCGAATTAGGTTATCGGCAAGCACACGAGGCCGCGAAGCGGATCGCGGAATTGTTCCGTCCGGAGCTTATCGTCACCAGCGCGTATTTGCGCGCCAGCGAGACCGCGCGGATCATTGCCGGCGTCTTGGCCTTGCCGCTCGAAGTGGAACCTAACTTGCGCGAGCGGGAAATCGGGTCGCATCGGGGCCGGTCGTACGACTCTTTTCTCGCCGAGCCGGACTACGATCCGCAGCATCCGTGGGCCTGGAAGCCGCAGGGCGGCGAAAGTTATGAAGAGGTCCGAGCGCGCGTCGCTCCCATCTTGGATCGGCTGGCCGCTCAGCATCCCAATCGCGATGTCGTCGTGGTGAGTCACGGCGGCGTCATGACGGCGCTGTGGGCTCATGTCGCGGGCACCTGGGATGAGGCCTACGCGCCGCCGAATTGCGGCATGGTGCTAATCGAACACGGCCCGCAAGGCTATGCCAAGCCGCAGGTCGTCGGCTAGCGTACTTGGCCGCTGCCTCGCACTACGTACTTGTAGCTCGTCAATTGCTCCACGCCGACCGGACCGCGGGCGTGAAACTTGTCCGTGCTGATGCCGATTTCGGCGCCCATGCCGAACTCGGCACCGTCGGCAAATTGCGTGGAGGCATTGTGCAGCACGATTGCACTGTCCACCTGCTTCAGAAAGCGCTCCGCCGCTACCGGATCGTCCGTCACGATGCAATCGGTGTGCTGCGAACCGTATTGGCCAATATGAGCGATGGCCGCGTCGATGCCATCGACCACGCGCACCGCAATGATGGCGTCCAGGTACTCTGCGTACCAGTCCTGCTCAGTGGCTGGTTTCGCTCGCGCATCGACACCTGCCGTGAGCTCATCGCCGCGCACTTCGCAGCCCACATCGATCAACGTCTTCACGAGCGGCGCCAAGTGCGTTTGTGCGCAGGCGCGATCAACCAGCAGAGTTTCCGCGGAGCCGCATACGCCGGTACGACGCATCTTGGCATTAACGACGATACGCTTCGCCATTTGCAGATCCGCACCCTCCGCGACGTAGACGTGACAGACGCCCTCCAGATGGCCGATCACCGGCACGCGCGCCTCTTTCTGCACGCGGGAGATCAAGCTTTTTCCGCCGCGGGGCACGATGACATCGATGCTGTCCGCCATGTCGGCGAGCATGTGGCCCACAGCCGCGCGATCGGTGGTCGGCACCAATTGGATGGCACTCGCGGGCAGGCCCGCGGCCTCGAGCCCCTGCTGCAGGCAGGCGTGGATGGCCGCACTCGACCGTGCGCTTTCTGAACCTCCACGAAGAATCACCGCATTGCCGGATTTTAGGCACAGGGCGCCTGCATCGGCCGTCACAT
>JAQGOD010000468.1 GCA_028293775.1 Gammaproteobacteria bacterium | reverse complement strand
GGCCGATCTCGCGAGCACAATACTACCCCGTGGAAATTTGTCGTTATACATAAGCTTCGCCCCTTATTTTGTCCCTGATGGAGAGAAATTTTGGTTCTTGATTCGCGATACGGGATGATCGGCGCTGCGGATTGTCGCGCTTACCATCCTGAATTTTCCGTTCGTACCGAGAGTGCGCCGAATTCTCCCGCCGCCATCACACATATGTCAACATCGACGCGTGAGTGCTCCATTACCACACGCTGCACGTCGCCGCCGCTGGCAAGAATGCGTCTTGCCAGATACGTCCCGAAGGGATGAGAACGCGAGGCTGCTTAGAGTTTTTCTTGCTCCTGTTCGCGCAAGGAAGCGATTACGCTATTGAGTTCGATAACTTCCCTTTCTAGTCCTCTTATGTACGCCGCCGTATCGTCATCCTTATAATTAGCCGCTTTAAATATTCTAACTTCGCTTTCACTAAGCTTTCTTTTACTAAGCTTTTCCAATTGCGCCTTGCTGAGTTTTTGCAACGATACCAACGCTTGGCGATATGCACTCATTGCAGCCCCTCCTTTCGACAAGGCACATATTACGTCGCTTGGGCCGCGGAATTTTGTAGGCCGATAATGTAGTTACCAATGGGTAAGATTGCGGGTGCCGGCTTTCGGCACCCGCAATGGGCCACTTGACCGCCCACATGAGGGTTCCTGCGGCAGGAAGGGAAAAGCGGTAAAACTGTCGGAAACGTCCAGATTCGCCGGCACGATCTCGGTAGCATCTTGATAGTTATGGCGGGGAGCTTCGCATGGGCAAGTGGATCATCGCGGGATTATTGGCTTGGAGTAGCCTGGCCCAGGCCAATGATCATAGGGATGGAAGCTGGTGGAGATCAATCGAGGAAAACGCCAAGGTGGGCTATGTGATGGGATACGTCGATGGCGAGCTGTCCCAAAGCCCGGACTGCTCGAGGACTACAGCTGGGATCGCTCGCCCAGCCTGCATCGGAGGGGCTGCCTATCGGCAGATCGCTGACGGCCTGGATCAGTTTTACATTGACTTGCGCAACCGTAACATCGAGCTGACAAGGGCGATAGGGCTGGTGTCCGCAGGCATTAGAGGCGACAGCGCCGCCGAGATCGAACAGCAGACTGAGTCCTCGCGCAAGGAGTAACTTAGGACTTGGTTTGCGACGAATCTCTATGGGGTCAATACGACCTTGCCGATGTTTCTGCGCGCTTCAATGTAGGCGTGGGCCTCGCCGGCGCGGTCGAATGCAAAGGCCCTGTCGACGTGTGGACGCACCCAGCCATCGGCGACGCCTCGAAGCAGCATGTCGGCCCATGCCCGAATCTTCTCAGGCTCATGCCAGAGGTGTCCCAGGTTGACTCCGAACACTGCGCGGTTCCGACTCATAAGTGCCAGCGGGTGAAAGAGCGGCATGCCCAGCGCGGCCCCAAGTAACTTCAGCGAAGCGAGTCTGCCCGAGTCGGAAGCGACGGAGATGCCGAACATGCCGAGCCGTCCGGTATGACGCAAGGCCTTGTAGCTTTTTTTCCAGTGCCTGCCGCCAATTGGATCGATGATCAGCTCCGCACCCAGTCCGCCAGTCAGGCGCGCCAGTTCCGTCGACCAGTCCTTGCTGCGATAGTCGATCGCTTCGTGCAGACCGCGCTCCTTGAGGAATGCGTGCTTGCCGCTGCTGGCAGTGCCGATCATCCTCGCGCCGATATGGCGCGCGACATCAATGGCGGCAAGGCCGACACCGCCGCCGGCGTTGTGGATCAGCACCGTTTCGTCGGCGGACAACGAGCCCATGACCACGAGCAGCTGCCATACCGTCAGGTAATTCACCGGAAACGCCGCGCATTGCTCATGGCTGAGTGAAGCAGGTTTGTCGAATACCCGGATCTCGGGCACAACCACCGCGTCTGCGTAGCCGCCGAATCGCGTGAGCGCGAAAACGTCGCGGCCGATCCAATCCTGCCGTGCCTTTGGTCCTGCCGCATCCACGTTGCCCGATACTTCGTAACCGACGACGCACGGTACTTTCGGGGCGTCTGGGTACAAACCCTGTCTTGCCAGGATGTCGGCGAAATTAATGCCACACGCTTTGACGCGTATGCGCAGCTCGGCATCGCGAGGCTGCGGGTCGGGCGATTCGCGTACCTGCAATTTCTCCGGGCCGCCGTGCCCGATAATGTAGATCTGCCTCACCGATAGGCTCCTCGAGGAGGACGGCTAGTCGTCCTCGTCTTCGTCGTCGTCCTCATCCTCGTCTTCGAAACCAAGCATTTCTATCGGCAACATGACCGTAGACGAAGTATCTTCCACGATGGCGCGAATTTTGAGGGTTTCCGATGTCGCAGGAACGGCCGGGTCTCGGGTGCTGCTGATGATGACTTCTTGCGCGCCGCCCGCTTCCAGCGGACGAACGATCACGGTCTGCGAAGTCGCCGGCTCGGGGCTCGAGGGGTCTTGGAGACGACGCAGAATGAGAGTCTGCGATCCGTCCTGGTTGGGCGGACTCATGACGGTCAACTCCGAAGGCTTCTCTGCGGGCATGAAGGAATCTTGGGCGCGTAGTCTTTTCAATGCTGCGTCAGCCTCGATGGGCTCGCTGAAGTAATAGCCCTGACCGAAGCGGCAGCCCATTGCTTTGAGCGCTGCGGCGGCGGCCTCACTTTCAACAATTTCTGCAATCGACGTGAGATCCAAGCTGCCGGCGAGCTGTATCATGGCAGCGACCATGCTCATGTTGGCTTGAAACACGCCTCGGCTGTCGACGAACGGACAATCAATTTTTACCAAGTCGAAAGGAAATAACTGAAGATTGCTCAGAGAAGAATAGCCGGTTCCAAAATCGTCCAGCATCAATTGGATTCCCATCTCGTGCAGGCGCTGGAGACTTTCTCGCGCCGCCGCGACGTTCCCTACAAGCGCCAATTCGGTCATCTCGAATTTGAGCAAGGCCGGCTGCAGTTTCTTCTCGCGCAACAGGGACGCGATGTGTCCGACAAGGCCTGGATCGCGCAACCCAGAAGGGGAAAGGTTGATGCTGATGTAGAACTTCTGGTCCGCTTGCAATTGCTGGCGCCAGCCTGCCAGGATGCCGATCACTTGTTGAACGACCCAACGTGTAATTGGAACCATCAACCCGGCATCTTCCGCCTGGCGCAGGAACCGATCCGGGGTAAGCAAACCTTCCACTGGATGTCTCCAGCGCAGCAAGGCTTCCGCGCCCACCATTTTGAAAGTGGCGAGATCGACGATCGGTTGAAACACCAATCGCAGTTGGTTCTTTTGCAACGCCAGGTGCAGGTCCGCCTCCAAGCTGACGAGATCAGCTGCTTGACCCATATTTGGCGCGTAAAGAACCGCTTTGGTGGTTTCCTGGCGCTTCGCGACTGATACTGCGATGTCCGCCTCTCGCATAATATCTTCGGCGCGCTCTTGTCCCGATTCGACGCACGTGACTCCAAGCGTCGCGGCAACGCTGAGTTGATGCCGGCGCAAGTGAAATGGCGATCGCAGTTGTTCTTGGAGCAAATTGGCAACTTTGAGGGCCGCCTCCGAGGAAGCCACATCCAGAAGCAACAGCGCAAATTGATCGCCGCTCCACCGTGCGAGCGTTCCGTCAAGTGCTGATTTGCTCTCCTCGAAGCGGCGAGCAACCTGGACCATCAGATCATCTCCGGCGGTGTGGCCCAGCAGGTGATTGATGAGGTTGAACCGGGAGATGTCCACGATAATGACGGCGATGCGCAAGCGCCGCTTGCTGCGCAATTCCCGAAGCGCGCCGTCGAGTTGATCCATGAAATAGCGCCGATTCGGCAGCCCGGTAAAGGTGTCGTGAAAAAGCGCATGGTCGAAGGTTTCCTGAAGCTTCAACCGCTGCTGCATCTCCGCAGCGAGTTGCTGGTTGACTTGGTGCACTCGACGTCTCGAGATCGCCACGAAGGATTTTGCGCGTTGCAATTCGTGGACCAGATCGTAGGTACCGAATGTCAACAGCCAGCACAGAAACGCGAGGAGCGCTATTTCCGAAGCGAGCAAACTGGAAGGAAACCAGCCTGCGCGGGGTCGCAACACCAGCTCCAAATAACTTCCCGGTGTGGCGGGCGCTGCGGATAAGGCGATCGGAGCGGCGATTGCGTCGGCGAGCGGTTCGGTGCGCGAGCTTACAAAAATTCGAGGCGAGGCGCTGCGCGGCTCAACCTGCACAAGCGCAAAGTCGTAGCCCACATCGACGAGACGGGCCAAATGGGCGTCGGCGATGAGTTCTTCCAAGTCGGCATAGGCGACGGACCAGCCCTTAACGGTCGGAGTGGCCTCAGGCGTTCCTGCCGCGATCGGAACTCTTACTGCAATGATCCATTCGCTGCCCAGGCGCATCGGACCGAGAACCGTCGATTGCCGTACAGCGCGGCCAGATTCGACCGATTTCCATTCACTGGCGATTCCGCTTGCGATCTGAGCTTCGGTATCTCGCGCGACCAGGACCCGGTCATCAGCGCTCATCCAAAATGCATTGGCTGCCGGCGGTTCAGATCCCAACGAGGCCACGTCCCCGGTACTCTGCAACGTTTTGGCGGCCGAATCTGCTTGTTCTGCCGCAAGCGCCGCCAGCTTTTGCAAAGCAGGCTCGATTTTCTTCACGTAAGCGGCAGCCACCGTGGCTGCGGTAACGCGCGCGGCGGCAGCGTGGTGCTGAACACTTAGATAGATGAGACGCGATCCGGCCGCCAGCACGACGAGGAACACAACCACCGGGGGCAAAAAACCGAAGCTGCGGAAGAACGACTTCATCGTTCGGAACTCTTATCGGCCGATATGGAAAATATAATTGAGCGTCACAGTCGATTTCTTGATGCCGGACAGGTCGATATAGTCGGCGACCAGCGTCAAGTCGCTGCGCAGCTTAGGAAAGGGCTTGGACGCTCCAATATATCCTTCCTTAAGGTGGCGCACTTGCGAAACGAGACCCGTGGGTAAGTTAAATACGACGGGTGAAGTCGGTCCCCACGATACGCCACCGAACAAGTTCACGGTCGCCCAATAGCCGTCGATTCTGGCCGATGGGAGACGGGTACCGAGATTGCCGCTCACCGAATACTGGTATGCCGCCGAGGTCATGAGATGCGGGCTCCAGAGGTAAGACAACCCGACCTTGGGCAAATTCCCATGGCTAGATTCGACATCGATGCGCTTATCCTCGAGTTGCGCCGATAGCTTGTGGCCAAAGGTGCCTATGACGCCGCCGGCTTCGATTTTGTAATGGAAGGCGCGCGCACCGTCATGGCCAGGGCCTTCATGCGCTTCCCCGTAGAGGCTATAGCGCTGATTCTCGGGTCCGACCGTTGCCGAAGCATTGAGCGACGCAAAGGTCCACTGCGCATTCGCCAATACTTGATGCTCGATGGAAATTCCGGCAATGGTGCTCTCATCGAAATTGTGCAACCAACCGAGCGAAGCTCCGCCACCGCCGTTGGTTCCCGTAAGGGCGGTTCCGTCGGCACTGATCACAATTCGATCGGCCGTGGTAGAGCTTTGCGCCGATGCCGAAGACACGGATAGTACGCAGGCGAACAACGCAATTGACGTCCACGCAAGATTCATCGGTGCAGTCCTCATTGCAGCTCGCGCCGCTTTCCTGTTGCTTCAGACGAGCCGGCCGGGGTCTGCGGCTTCGGCAAACGGCCGGTCAGACCGGCTGGGCCCATTGAATCTGCACGGGCGACGGGAAGCAGCGACACGCTGTAGAGACGCTGCTCCTCGCCCGGCAATGCTATTTCGGTACTCGTTACTTCGTAGATGCGAGAATCGATCTCGATGTGCATCTTGCGACGACGGGTGAGACCAGGCTCCCACCACGGCAGTCCTGCCACGAGCTGAGACAGCAACTGCTCTGCGTTCGCTCCAACCTCTACGCCGCTGAACAGCGCCGCAGTAGGTTTGTTGAAAGCGCGAACGCGACCGAGCGCATCGACCACGAGTGCGGCGTATTCTGAAGTATCCCACGCCGCCTTCAGGCAAAAAGCTTCCGTTACATCATCCAGCATCAACAGTGCCAGTCGCCGCTTCTTGTGTACCACCTGCAAAACATTCACTTGGGTCAATTTAACTTCGTCGGCGACATGCAAGGCTGTTAGTGAAGCCGTGCCGATCGCGCCCGCGATTAGCTCTTGCACCAGATCGATAAAGGAGAACCGCGCCACCTCGAATAGATTACGGCCTTCGGGCGCGGCATCGCGGATGCGCAGAAACGTGCGCGCGGCGTCGCTGCACGCGACGATCCGCAGTGAGCTCGGATCGACAAGAAGGGCGGGCATCGGCAATCGTTCGATAAGGGTCGCCCACAGCTCTTGAGCCTTCTGGCTTTCGGTTCGAGCGAGGATGCTATTCGTGATGAGTCGCTCAAAGATCGTGCCCACATATTCCGCAGCCACTGCGCAGGCGAATAAAACGACGCTAAAGACCTCGAGCACGGCCACAAGGTAGCCT
>JAQGOD010000455.1 GCA_028293775.1 Gammaproteobacteria bacterium | reverse complement strand
CCAGCACGACCACGTCCTGGGGGCCCGCCTCGGCGTAGTTGTCGGTGGCCTTCACTCGCGGCACCGCCTCCTCGGAACCATCCGGGTTGACCATCCGGATACCGCAGGTGCGCAGTGCCTCGAGATTCGCCCCGCGCGCAATGAAAGTCACGTCTTCTCCGGCCAGTGCAAGCCGGATCCCGACGTAACCGCCGATGGCACCCACTCCGATGATCGCTACCTTCATGTACCGCCACCGCCTGTTTCGAACAGAAAGCCTCAGTTTGAACTGCTACCTTCACTGTTGCACGCGCCTGGCGGCCGCGTTTCGATGAGGCCGCGTCCTACACGGCTATTTGCAGCCGGCGATCATTCCTTCGGAATCAAGCCGGCGCCGCGTGCCCATTTGTATTTCGCACCCAAAACCGCCACGGGGATTTCCGTGGAATAGGCATAGGCCGGAATCCCATGCTGATACAAATATTCCGCCGCCTCTTCTACCTCTACATCCCCGGCGAGCGAGGCGACTACCGGCTTCTCAATGCCCTTGTCCCGCATCTCGGCAACCACTTCCGCCATCAGCTTCGCAAACACCATGGGAGGTGTGATGATGGTGTGCCAATAGCCCAAGATCAACGCGTGGATGCGCGGGTCCTGCAAGCCAAGACGTACCGTATTTTGATAGGTGCTCGGCGGTTCGCCGCCGGTGATATCGACCGGATTTCCCGCTGCGCCAAAGGGGGGAATGAACTTACGGAATGCGGCGTCCAGGTCTGCGGGCATCGCCATCAATGAAAGACCATTATCGACGCATGCATCCGACAGCAGAACGCCGGAGCCGCCTGCGCCGGTGATGATGACCACGTTGTTGCCTTTGGGCGTCGGCAGTACCGGGATGCCGCGCGCAAATTCCAGCAGGTCGCGCAGCGATCGGGCGCGTATCACGCCTGACTGCTTGAACACGTCTTCGTAGATTTTATCATTGCCGGCCAACGCGCCGGTGTGCGAACTCGCTGCTCGCGCACCCATGCTGGTGCGGCCTGCCTTCAAGACAACAATGGGCTTCTTCTTCGAAACTCGCTTGGCAACTTCGGCAAAGGAACGGCCGTCCTTTAGATCCTCGCAGTGCTGAGCAATGATGGTGGTGTTGTCGTCTTGTTCGAAAAACGTCAGCAAATCATCCTCGTCGATATCCGCCTTGTTGCCGAGGCCGACGATGGCCGAGACGCCCATTTTGGCGGACCGCGAAAAGCCGATAATTGCCATGCCGATGCCGCCCGATTGCGATGACAGGGCAGCGTGACCCTTTACGTCGTATGCGGTACAGAACGTGGCGCATAGGTTGCTGGGCGTGTAGTAAAACCCGTAAATATTCGGGCCCATGAGGCGCACACCATACTTGCGGCCGATTTCCACCAGCTCCTGCTGGCCCGCAACGTTGCCGGTCTCCGCGAAGCCGGAGGGAATCAAGATCGCGCCGGCGATCTTCTTCTCGCCGACCTCGATCAATGCTTGCGCGACAAATTTGGCGGGAATGGCGAAGACGGCGACATCGATGGGAGCCGCCACGTCTTTGACGCTCTTATAGGCTTTCTTGCCCATGATGTTCTCGGCGCTGGGATGGATCGGATAGATCTCCCCTGTGTAGCCGCCATTGATCAAATTCTTCATCACGGAATTGCCGATTTTTCCGTTCTCGTTCGAAGCACCGATGACCGCCACGGCCTTGGGCTTCATGATGCGGTTCATCTTCTCAACGATCTGCGCCTGGCTCGGACGATCGCGAGGAGGCGGCGGATTGAAATTCAGCACGATGCGCACGTCTGCTGCGGTCGCACCCTTGTCGGTCGCGAACACCGGGTTCAAATCCATTTCTGAGATTTCGGGAAAGTCCGCTACCAGCGCGGAGACTCGTTCGATCATGCCGGACAATGCCGTCCGATCCACGGGCTTAGAGCCGCGAACACCGCGCAAGATTTCCGCCGCCTGGATGCCGTCGAGCATCGACAAGGCATCCTCGTTGGTGGCGGGCGCCAGCCGGAATGTGATGTCTTTGAGAACTTCCACCAGAATGCCGCCAAGCCCGAAAGCCACGAGCTTGCCGAATGCGGGATCGGTCACGGCCCCGATAATCACCTCCTGACCGCCCATCAGCATCTGTTGGATTTGAACGCCGAGTATCTCGGCCTTGGCGTCGTATTTCCGTGCATTAGCGACGATGGTGCCGTACGCCTCCTTGGCCTGTTCTGCCGACTTGACCCCGACGATGACGCCGCCCGCCTCGGTCTTGTGCAGGATCTGCGGCGAGACGATTTTCATCACCACGGGAAAGCCGATACTGGAGGCAAGCTTGACGGCCTCATCCGCTGAGCTCGCAACGCCCTCTTTCGGGATGGTGATCCCGTACGCCTCGCAAATGCCGCGCGCCTCCGGCGCAGTCAATGCCTCGCGGCCGGCAGCCTTGGCCTGATCAAGAATTTTACGGACGGCGTTCTTATCGTATGACATAACTTGGATATCCTTGACTGAAAGGTGCGCTGAGGCTCGCGGCACAACGCCGTCGACCTCGCCCGCGTATCAAATGACTTTTTTCGATCGCAGCGCCGCGACATCGGCGGGCGCAAAACCCAACTCCGCGAGCACTTCATCGGTATGCTCGCCGAGCAGAGGTGAGCGCGTGACCTCGGTTGGGCTATCGCTCATCTTGATCGGGTTGCCGACGGTGAGATCCTTACCGCGTTTCGGATGGTCTATCTCGACGACGGTTCCTGTCTTGCGCAGTGAAGGCTCGTGCGCGAGTTCCTCCATCGACAGGATCGGACCGCAGGGAATGTCGTGCTCGTTGAGCAGCGCCATGGCCTCGAATTTCGTCTTGGTGGAGGTCCAGGCCTCTACAGTCAAGAACACCTCCTTGAGCCGCGGCAACCGCGCGTTCGGCGTCGCGAAGTCAGGATCCGTAATCCAGGATTCCTTGCCGATCACCTGACAGATTTCTTTCCACACGGGCGCTTGGGCGATGAAGTACAAGTAGGCATTCGGATCAGTCTCCCAGCCCTTGCACTTGACGATGGTCCCGGGCTGGCCTCCGCCCGATGCATTGCCGGCACGGGGCACCGCACTGCCAAACTTACCATTGGGATACTGGGGATATTCTTTCATCACGCCCGTGCGTTCGAGCCGCTGCTGATCGCGAAGCTTGACCCTGCAGAGGTTTAAAACGCCATCCTGCATCGCCGTCAGGACTTTTTGTCCGCGGCCGGTGGTGTTGCGCTGGTAAAGGGCCGTCACGATTCCGAGTGCCAGATGCAGCCCCGTGCCGCTGTCGCCGATCTGCGCACCCGTGACCAGAGGAGGCCCGTCGTCGAATCCGGTGGTGGAAGCTGCGCCGCCGGCACACTGCGCCACATTCTCGTAGACCTTGCATTCTTCATAGGGGCCCGGACCGAAGCCTTTAACCGAAGCGACGATCATGCGCGGGTTCAGTTCCTGAATCCGCGCCCAGGTGAACCCCATGCGATCGAGCGCCCCGGGGGCGAAATTCTCGACCAGCACGTCGCAATGTTTGACCAGCTTTTCGAGTACTTGCTTGCCCTGCTCGCTCTTGGTATCCAGAGTCACCGAGCGCTTATTGTGGTTGAGCATCGTAAAATAGAGGCTGTCCACATCCGGAATGTCGCGCAGCTGCTCACGGGTAATATCCCCGCCGCCGGCTTTTTCAACCTTGATGACATCGGCGCCGAACCACGCCAACAACTGTGTGCAAGTCGGTCCCGATTGCACGTGCGTGAAATCGAGAATGCGGACGCCGTCTAACGCCTTAGCCATGAAAACTCCCTGACGCCTTACTTGTACATCGTTTGGTTTTTCGTTCCCGGGGCGTACTCGCGCGGATCGACCCAGATATTGATGACAGCGGACTTGCGAAGTTTTTGCACCGACTCACGGGCGCGCTGCAGCGCCGGAGCGATTTGCGCCGGATCGCGGACTTCTTCGCCGTATCCGCCCAGCATTTCGGCAAATTTTCCGAACGGCACGTCGCCGAGCAGATTGCCGACATTGCCGCGCTGTTCGCCATACTTGGCGAGCTGGCCGTAGCGAATCTGATTCATGGCAGAGTTGTTGCCGATGACGGCGATGTACGGGACACCAAATCGATTGGCCGTCTCCATATCGAAAGCCGTCATGCCGAACGAGCCGTCGCCGTAATAGCACAGCACCTCCTTTTGAGGATTCGCGAGCCCAGCGGCGATTGCAAAGCCGGTGCCCACGCCCAAGGAACCGAGTGCACCCGGATCCATCCATTGGCCCGGACCGCGGGGCCGAACTGCTTGTGCGGAAATGGTAACCACATCGCCGCCGTCGCCGATATAAATAGTGTTGTCGGCGAGAAACTCATTCAGTTCAAACGCGACCCGGTACGGATGAATCGGCACGCTGTTCGACTTGAACAAGGGCATGAGCTTCTCGCCCGCGACTACTTCGGCATCGCTGAGCTGCTTCAGCCACTGCTGGCGGGCCTGGCGCTTGTCGCCTTTGATACGGCCCGATGCTGCCGCCAGCACGGCCCCCAGGATCGCGCCCGGATCACCCACCAATCCTAAATCGACGTCGCGATTCTTGCCGACGGTGCGGTAATCCATATCGATTTGCACCAGCTTCAACTCCTTGCTGATGCGTTTGCCGTAGCCCATGCGGAAATCGAACGGCGTTCCCACGATCACCAGCACGTCGGCGCTGGCGAAGGCTTGGGTTCGCGTGCGGTCGAAATGATGCGGATCGCCGGGAGGCAACAACCCGCGGCTGGCGCCGTTGAAGTAGCCCGGGATATCGAGCCCGCGCAGAAGCGCAATCGCTTCCTTGTGGCCGCGCGCCGTCCAGACTTGTTGTCCGTATAGAATGGCCGGCCGTTCGGCATTGACCAACAGATCCGCGAGCTTTTCAATGTCGCGCGGATCGCCGACCGATTTGGTCGACGCGCGATACTTGCCGGGTTGAGGAATAACGGCCTTGGTGAGATCCACCTCGCGATCTAGAACGTCGCGCGGAATCTCCAAATAGACCGGGCCGGTGGCACCGTTAAATGCTTCGCGGGCGGCCATCGCAATCATGTCCGCGACGCGTTCAGTGCTGGAAACCGACGCGGCGAATTTGGTGATCGGGCTCATCAGCTCGACATGCGGCAAATCCTGCAGAGATCCCATCTTGTGCTGGGTCAAGGCACCCTGGCCGCCGATGTGCAGAACCGGGCTCTCGGAACGGAACGCGGTAGCGATGCCGGTAACGGCGTTCGTGCAGCCAGGTCCTGCGGTGGTTACCACGCAACCCAGCTTGCCCGTTTGCCGCGCATAGCCGTCTGCGGCGTGCGCCGCCACCTGCTCGTGGCGAACGTCGATGATGCGAATGCCTTCATCGACGCAACCATCATAGATGTCGATGATGTGTCCGCCGCAGAGCGTGAAGATGGTATCCACACCTTCATTTTTCAGCGCTTTCGCAACCAGGTGGCCGCCGGAGACCACGCTGGCATCGCGGCTCTTGCGTTGCAAGGTATCTTCAGCCGTCGTGGCCTTGGGCGGACTTGATATGGGATTTGCGG
>JAQGOD010000442.1 GCA_028293775.1 Gammaproteobacteria bacterium | reverse complement strand
GGAGGTCGTTACCGCGCCCCGCGTGCTGGCGTCGTTGCGATTGAGCTTTTCCGCGTCGGTGGTCGCCGCCCTGATCAACGTCGTCTTCGGGCTCATCGTGTCCTGGGTGCTGGTGCGCTATAGCTTTCCCTTCAAACGATTCATCGACGCGATGGTAGACCTGCCCTTTGCGCTGCCGACCGCCGTGGCAGGAATTGCCCTGACCGCGCTCTATGCGCCGAATGGCTGGCTTGGGGCTTGGCTCAAGCCCTTAGGGATCAGCGTGGCTTTCACGCCGCTGGGGATCATCGTGGCGCTGACTTTCATCGGCCTGCCGTTCGTGGTGCGCACCCTGCAGCCGGTGCTCGAGGAATTAGACAAGGACGTGGAGCAGGCTGCCGCTTCCTTGGGAGCCTCTGCGCTGCAAGCCTTCTCGCGCGTCGTACTCCCGGCCTTGTGGCCGGCGCTGCTTACGGGTTTCGCGCTCGCCTTCGCGCGTGCCGTCGGTGAATACGGCTCGGTCATTTTCATCGCCGGCAACATGCCCATGAAATCGGAAATTGCTCCGCTGCTCATCGTCAGTAAATTGGAGCAATACGATTATGCGGGCGCCACCGCCATCGCGGTGGTCATGCTGGTGCTGTCCTTCACGCTCATGCTCGGCATCAATGCGCTGCAGAATTGGGCTTCCTCGCGCCACGGTGAGCGCTGATGGCGCGGGTGCTGCTGATCGCATCGGCGTTGCTGTTTCTCTGCGTATTCCTGCTGCTGCCCTTGCTTGCGGTATTCGTGCAGGCATTTTCAAAAGGAGTGGCCGCCTACTACATGGCGATCACCACGCCGGCGGCCTGGGCCGCGGTAAAGCTTACGCTGTTGGTGGCCGCGATCGCCGTACCATTGAATCTGATTTTCGGTGTGGCGGCTGCCTGGGCCGTGGCCAAATTCGATTTCCGAGGCAAGAGTGCACTGATCACGCTCATCGACTTGCCGTTTGCCGTCTCGCCTGTCATCGCCGGAATGACTTTTATTTTGGTGTTCGGCACGCACGGCTGGTTCGGCGGAAGTCTAAAAGCCCATCACATCCACGTGGTGTTCGCCGTGCCGGGCATTGTGCTGGCGACGATTTTCGTCACGTTTCCATTCATCGCCCGCGAGCTGATTCCGGTTATGCAGGCGCAGGGCAAGGAGGATGAGGAGACCGCGCTGTCCTTGGGCGCTACCGGCTGGCAGACCTTCTGGCGCGTGACGTTGCCCAATATCCGCTGGGGCCTTCTGTATGGAGTCCTGTTGTGCAATGCGCGGGCGATGGGCGAATTCGGCGCGGTATCGGTGGTCTCGGGGCACATCCGCGGATTGACCAATACCCTGCCTTTGCACGTCGAGATCCTCTACAACGAATACAACTACGCGGCGGCATTCGCCGTCGCTTCCCTGCTTGCGTTGCTGGCGCTGCTGACCCTGGCGGGGAAAAGCTTCATGGAATGGCGTCAGCCGGAACTGCGCCGCGCAACCCACCTGCAGCGCGATCCAACGAGGCGCGATAGAACGAGGAGAGTCAAAACATGAGCATTGCACTGCGCGGCGTTAGCAAGCAATTCGGTGAATATCCCGCCGTCGAAAACATCGATCTGGATGTAGCCACGGGCGCCTTGATGGCGCTGCTTGGCCCTTCGGGATCAGGCAAGACAACGCTGCTGCGAATCATTGGAGGGCTGGAAACGCCGGATCAGGGCCAAGTGCTCTTCGATGGCCAAGATGCGACGTTGTGGCCCATCGGCGATCGCCAGGTAGGCTTCGTTTTTCAGCAGTACGCGCTGTTTCGCCACATGACGGTATTCGAGAATGTGGCCTTTGGTCTGAGAGTGAAGCGGCGCCGCGAGCGGCCTTCGGCGGCTGATATTCGCAAGAAGGTGCAAGATTTGCTGGCGTTGGTGCAACTTGAGTGGGCGCATGACCGATATCCTGCCCAGCTCTCCGGAGGACAGAGGCAACGCGTGGCGCTGGCCCGCGCCATGGCTGTCGATCCGCGGGTGTTGCTTCTGGACGAGCCTTTCGGTGCGCTCGACAGCCAAGTGCGCCATGAGCTGCGGCGTTGGCTGCGCCGGCTCCATGACGAATTGCATTTCACGAGCATCATCGTGACGCACGATCAGCAGGAAGCCATCGAAGTGGCGGACACGATAGTGGTGCTGAATCGCGGCAAAATCGAACAGGTGGGTATTCCGGGTGAAATCTACGACTTGCCGAAATCCGCGTTCGTGCACCGTTTTCTGGGGCAGGTCAACGAGCTGTCCGTGCAACTTCGCAATGGGCGTGCTTATGTCGGGCCTATCGATATTTCTCCGGCGGCCGATGTGCAGACGGGGAGCGCGAAAAATATCGCGCTGATCCGGCCGCACGAGATTGAAATCGGCGATGTGGCCTCTGGATGGCCGGCGACGGTGGTGGCCATGCGCGTGATCGGGCCGATCGTGCGGTTGGATCTGTGCGCCGACGGACTACCCCTCCATGAGCCGCTGGAAGCGGAGATCGGCCGGGAGCGATTCGAGGCCGAGCGCTTCAGTTTAGGTCAGAGAGTGGGTGTGAGATTCAGGCGTTGGCAGGTATATCCCGCGGCAGCTTGAGCGGCAGGCCCCGGTCATTGGAGGTCTGATAGGCGGCGCTGAAGGTCGAGAAGGCCGTGAAGGCGTCCTGCAATTCGCTTTCCGGCAGCTCGAAGCTGTTGAAGCCGCAACGTGCCATGAAAAACAACTGATCGCGCCGAACGTAGCCGGTGGCGCGCAGCTCGCCCGTGAAATTCCAGCGTTCGCGCAGCAGTCGCGCTTGAGTATAGCCGCGGCCTTCGCCCGGCCCGGGAAACTCCGCGGCAACCAACGCGAAGCGGGTGAGGTGCGGCGCCAGCAGCTCGACCTGGTCGGCCGGCGACAGCACTACGCCTAAGCGGGCGCCGTGCATACGGCCGCCGCGCGCGATCCAGGCATCGGGCTCCTTCTGCCACTCCGCGAAACGGACAATGAGCGGCGCGCCCGCTAGCGCGGCGGCTTCGGCCACGTATTGCCACTCATCGATGGCGATTTGGCCATCACGCAGCAAGCGGCGCGGCATATACCCTTTCCTTGAATGGCTTCACGCCGAGGCGGCGCACCGTGTCGAGAAAGCGTTCCTCAGGCTGGCGGCGCTCCACGTATACATCCAAGAGCCGCGCAATGGTTTCAGGCACCTGCGTCTTCGCCACCGAAGGGCCGATGACCGACCCGAGGGAAGCATCGGCGCCGGCCGCGCCGCCGATGGTGATCTGGTACCACTCCTCACCGCCCTTATCCACACCGAGAATCCCGATGTTGCCGACGTGGTGATGGCCGCAGGCATTCATGCAGCCCGACATCTTGACGTCGATTTCACCCAGGTCATAAATATAGTCATAGTCATCGAAGTGCTGGTTGATGAGTTTCGCTACATCGATGGAACCGGCATTGGCCAGACTGCAGAAGTCGAGTCCAGGACAACAAATCATGTCGGTCAAGGTTCCGATGTTCGGCGTCGCCAGACCGGCGCCGGCGAGCGCTTGCCACAGCTCATAGGTTTTGTCCTGCTCGACATCGGCCAGCAGCAAGTTCTGGGTATGAGTCACGCGCACTTCGCCGAAGCTAAAGCGATCCGCAAGATCGGCAACCAGATCCATCTGTGCATCGGTGGCATCGCCCGGCGGCATATCGGGTTTTTTCAGCGAGATGTACACCGCGCGGTAGCCGGGCACCTTGTGCGCCGCCGTGTTGTAACGGTACCAAGCGCGAAAAGCGGTCTCTCGGCCCGCATCCGGTTCCGTATTCGGGCGCGAAAGATAGGCCGGTGGCGTGAAAAAGTTTCGCATGCGGGCGACCTCGGCGTCATCGACACGCGGGCCTGTATCGCGCAGCAGCTCCCATTCGGCCTCGACGCGCCGGGTGAACTCCTCGATTCCCATCGAGCGCACCAATATCTTGATGCGCGCCTTGGTCAGATTATCGCGGCGGCCCTCGAGGTTATAGATACGCAATATTGCCTCCAGATAGGAGAGCAAATGCTCGCGCGGCAGGAAGGCGCGGACGACCTGCCCGATGATGGGCGTTCGACCCAGGCCGCCGCCGGCCAAGATCTCAAAGCCCATTTCGCCGTGGGGGCCGCGCACGATGTGCACACCCACATCGTGAACCAAAGATGCGGCACGGTCCTGCGGCGCGCCGGTGACGGCGATTTTGAATTTGCGC
>JAQGOD010000428.1 GCA_028293775.1 Gammaproteobacteria bacterium | reverse complement strand
CGCTCGAGCGCTGACGATTTGGGCCGGGTCTTGAGCCACCTTCAGCAAGGGTCGCGTCAGCCCTAGGCCGACCAACGGGATGGCGGCGAGCGCCGCCAGTGCCGCCGCTGTTTTGGCGGTCGCGCCGAAATGCAGATAATTCATTGCCATGCCGACGTCGTTCTCACGCTCGACGGCGCCGATGACGACTTGCGGGAGTGACTGCAGGAATCCGTTGTAGGTCATCCAAATGAAAAACAACCGAAATGCCGGCAAGCGGCTTGCCCTACTGCGGAGGAGCAGAGCGCAGCCGACGCCTACTAAGAGAATCGTCAGGGCGCCCGTGCCCTGAAGGAGACTCGCCAATGGGTTGTCGCCCTCCCAGGCGTGATTGTTGTGAAACAATGTGGGCCTAAGGCCCGGCGTGAGCGCCTTGGGCAGCACCAAAAACAGTTCTTGAATGAAGAAGATCAAATTGAATGCCAGAGTGTAGAGCAGCGCCGACGTGACCGTCAGGCTCCAGTTCCAGGGCGCGGCGAGGTTGGCGGCTGCGTCTGGCGGCGCGCGGCGTGCGCTGACCAGTCCCGCCAGACCAAGCAGCAGGGGGCCTGCGACGAGTATCAGCATGGCCGCAATTCCGATCAGTTGTTCGCTTTGATGCACGAAGAGAGGTACTCGGATGGACTATTGCGGACGGACTCAAGTGACGCGGTATTATTGCGCGGTCATTGGTCGATTGAGGAGTTTTCGTGACGAGACAAATCATCCGAACTTCGGCAGCGCCCAGCTCCCCCTTGTTCAGTCAGGCAGTCAAGGCAGGTTCTACCTTGTACTTGTCGGGCATCACTGGCATCGACCCGAAGACTAGCCAATTGGCTGGATCGACAATCCAGGAGCAAACGCGACAGGCGCTGGTCAACTGCGAGAACATTTTGCGCGCCGCCGGCGCAAGGCTGGAAAATGTCGTCGAGGTCCTCGTCCTCTTAACGAGGCCGAACGACTTTGCCGGCCTGAACGAGGAGTACGCGAAGTTTTTCCCGACGGATCCCCCGGCCAGGGCGGTCGCGAAACTTGGCGTTGAATTGCCCAACCTTCTGGTGTCGATAAAGATGACTGCATTGCTGCAGGACTGACGCTTTCGGTACGCTGCATCGCGCGTTCATGCCTCGTTCACAATCTGTTCCAAAGCGCTCAGCCGATTGGGGGTTCCATCCATGGGTGCCACAGCTAACTGTCTCTCACCGCCCGGGTAGTCGGCAACCGACGGGACGATTTGTAAGAAACTTCTTACGCGCGGAGAAGGGTAAGAGTAATGAGATCCCCTCATCGCGGGCGTATGTTGTACGACGATGCCGCAACATCTTGCGGTCAAGGGGAGAAATTCAAATGAGATTTGCGTTTATGTGTGCGCTGCTCGTCAGCGCGTCAATGGGATTGTCGGCCTGCAACAAAGCCGAATCACCCGATAAGGTTCAGGGCGACGTTGCTAAAGCAAGCAACGAAGCCGCGGAGAACAACGCCAAGGCGGACGAAAAACGGAGACAAACCGAGGCTCAGGCTGCTCAGGACCTTGCCAAGGAGAAATCCGATGCTGCGGCAAAGGCCGCGGATAAGAGCGTGGGCGCCGTAGCCGACGCTGCTGTTACGGAAACAGAGGGCGCAACCAAAGTTGCTCTGGCCAAGTGCGAGGCACTTGAAGGAGACGCTCAGAAGCAGTGTAAGGACCAGGCAAATGCTCACCTCCAAACCGTGAAGGACCGAGCGAAAGCCGTCAAGTCGCAGTAGGGTTTGCGCGCAACGCCGCGCCATTACCGATCTTAGAGTTCGAATAAAAAACGCCGGCGTTGGTCCCGCCGGCGTCGCTTGAGCTTAAGCGCGGTTCAGATCGATTTAGTGATCGCCGTGATCGCCGTGATGGCCGCGATGATCGAAGTCGAACAGATCGAACAGGTCGCCGATCGCGGGCATGTTGCGCGGCACGTATTCGTTGTCCTCTTCACCCTGCACAGGATTGGGCAAGTTGTCGCGGCTTCGGCTGCTCAGCGTGCCTTTGAGCTTCCAGTTTCGTTCGATGAATTTCACGAACGAGGAATGCTCGTTGTAGACATGGCTTACATGGCCGCCGGTCGAAAAAGGCGATACCGCAATCATCGGAATGCGCGGGCCGGTGCCAAAGAAATCCACCGGCTGAATGAAGCCTGAGTCATAAAAGCCGCCGCCTTCGTCCACCGTAACGAAAATCGCGGTCTCGGCCCAAACTTCCGGGTTGCTTTGTGCGAGTTGGACGATGTTCTGCGCGAAGGCTTCGAACAGACTCCACTTCGATGAGGCCGGGTGGCCGTCCATCGTGCCGTCAGGCTTCACATACGAGACCGCGGGTAGCGTGCCGTTCTTGATGTCCGTGAACAGGTCGGTGACATCCCTCATGTGATCGGCCACCACGGTGGGGTAGTTCGCCTGGTATTCGAACGGATTGCAGATATTGCAGTAGCTGCCGTTGAAAGGACTGGCCGTGCCATCGGCATTGAATCCGCCGCCATAGTACTTCCAGGAGATGTTATGTGCGGAGAGCACATCGCCGATGCTCTTTTGCGTGGTCGGCGGCACCACGAGGCCCGTTTGCACCACGCCTTTCGGTGTGAAGGCGGGGTTCACGTTCACCGCCTGCCAATATTCGCCCGGACCGCACTGAGGATTCACGGTATACGGCAGCGCCTTCAAGTAGTTCTTGATGGGCGCGATTCCCGGATGCGTATCGTCGGAACAATCGAACCACTGCGCACGGGTTGTGTAGAGATTGAGGGTGCCTGGCTGAGGATCAGGGTTGTAGATGTTGGCCGGGGGAGGAGTCGCCGGATTGCCCTTGCCGTCGCTGAAGAAAACCTGGTCGGCGAAGCCAAGCGGCTGGCTGTCGGGGCCGGTGCCGCCCATGACGGGCTGGTGATAGTTGTCGCTCATGGTGTAGCCATCGGCGAGGGACTTGAAGACGGGCGCATCACCCTGCTGCATATTAAAGACCTCCATGGTTTGCCCCGTATCGTGCGGCGCGGCGCCCGGAGGCGTGCTGTACGTCGTGGTCACGGCGGATTGCAAATCATGCAGACAGCCAGTGGGATTCTTTTTCGACACGTGCTCCTTGTCGATGGCGCAATCGACCTGCTGCACCATCTGGAAATATTGATGGATGGTATCCGCGGCAAACGCATCGTCAGGCATGGTGGGACCGGTCAATTGGAATGGTCCGGGCGGCAAATTCGTG
>JAQGOD010000386.1 GCA_028293775.1 Gammaproteobacteria bacterium | reverse complement strand
TGACAAACGCCGTCTTGTCCCACTTGGTGAAGGATTCCGGATCGCTGCCGTCCTCGCTCGATTGATTGTGCTCGAGGCCGTTCTGCTGGATCTGATCGCTCAGCGAGTACAAGAAGTCATAGTGGTTGTAGTGATGTGAACCATAGAGCTTATAAGCCTGCTTCACCAGGGCGCGGTATGCCTCCAGGTGTTCGGGTTTCACGGTCAAAAGCTCAGGCCGGTCGGCAAACAGGTCCATGCGTACGGGCACGGCGCTGCCGGGATCGAGGTCGAGCTTTGAGGCGTACCGGCCGGCGTATACCGGGCTGTCGATCAGCGTTTCCAGCGTGGTGCGCTTGAAATGCGTGACGGCACGGTCGGCGGAAGCGGTTTCCAATGCCGAAGCCAGCTGAAAATCAGCGGCCAAGGTAAGGCTCACTTGCACGGGGATTTGCCGCGCGAAGTAGCCGGCGGGATACAGCACCAGTTCATTCCATTCGAGCAGCAAGAGATCACGGCTGATTTCCAGCGCGCCGACCTTGGCGCTCGTGGGCGAAAGATAATCGAAGTCGATATCGATGGACTTCGTTCCCGGAGCGAGATGTAGCCGAAAAGCGTAGACGTCCACCGGATCGCGCTTCCATGAAACCGGCGCGCCATGGGCCGTGATGCGGATCCCGGCAAGCCGATCGATGGGGCCTTCCGGGGCGTGGGTGCCGGGCAGCCATCTGGGATAAAGCAGTACGGTATCGGGACCAATGCCGCTCACCGTTTCGTGAACACGTACGATGCGCCGAGCCGTGTCGCTCGCGTCCACGGCTAGCTGGATCTCACCGGGATAGGCGTGATCCTTTGGCGCGGGGATTGAAGTGACGGGTGCGATCGTGATCGGACCGCTCGGTTCAGGGGCAGCCGCTGCGGCAAGCTGGGAGGCGGCGCAAATGGCCACGCTTAAGGCGAATATCTTCATGGAGCCCTCTTTTTGTTCGGCGCACATCTTAGCAACCCGCGCCACCGTCGGAACTGTTTTAATGATCTCCTGTCGGATGGCTACAAAACTACATTAACAAGGTGGAGTTGCTCATGGATCGCTTCGTTCGAGTGTCGTTGGCGCGAATTTGCATATTGTCCCTGGCCGGAATGGGCGCTGCGACGGTCACGGCCGGCGCTGCGGGCAACGCGGGCGCGCCGCAATTCGGTAGTTTCGGCATTGATCTTGCGGCCGAGGACAAGTCGGTCAAGCCGGGAGATGACTTCTACCGGTTCGTCGACGGCCACTGGCTGACCACCGAGAAAATCCCCGCCGACCAAAGCAGCTGGGGTGCCTTCGAGGTGCTGCACGAGCAGGCGCAGGTCGACGTCAAGGCCATCATCGAGGGCAGTGCTGCCGCCCACGCGCCGCAAGGGACCATCGAGCAGAAAATCGGCGATTTCTACCAGGCGTTCTTGGATACCGGGAAGATTAACCAGTTGGGGCTTACCCCCGCGAGGCACGCCCTCGATGAAATCGCGGCGCTCAAAACTCACGAGCAAGTAGCGGCGCTGATCGCCGATCCGCGCGTGCCCCTCGATGGGCCTGTTGCCTATGGCATCACGCTGGATGAGAAGAATCCCGATCGCTATATCGTCGGCATTTCACAGTCGGGCTTGAGCTTGCCGGACCGAGAGTACTACCTGAAGAGCGAGGCGCAGTTTGCCGACATCCGCGCCAAGTTTCTTGTGCACGCGGAAAAGATGTTGGCGCTCGCGGGTCACAAGGATGCGAAGAGCGAAGCGGCGCAGATTCTCGCCCTCGAGACCAAGATCGCCAAGCTGCAGTGGGATGTGGCGAAGCGCCGCGACCGAGATCTCACCTATAACCTGATGACTGTCGCCTCGCTTGAAAAGGATGCTGCGGCCTATCCCTGGGCTGCGGCTTTTCAATCGTCGGGATTTTCCGGACTCAAAGAGGTCGTCGTGGCCGAGTGGAGCGCGGTCCCCAACTTAAGCAAACTGTTCGCCGACACGCCGGTTTCGACCTGGAAGCCTTACCTCACCTATCAATTCTTGACGAACGAGGCCTCGGTGCTGCCGAAGGCGTTCGACGAGGAAAATTTCGACTTTTACGGCCGAATACTCGAGGGTCAGCCGCAGCAGCGCGAACGCTGGAAGCGCGCGGTGCAGGCGACCAACAGCGCGCTCGGCGAAGCCATCGGCAAGCTGTATGTCGACAAGAAATTTCCGCCCGCTTCGAAGCAGGCCATGGAAGCCTTGGTGGAGAACTTGCGTAAGGGTTATGCGGAGCACATTGCCAATGTGCCGTGGATGACCGCTGAAACCAAGAAGGTGGCGCTGGAAAAGCTGGCAGCGTTCCGGCCGAAGATCGGCTATCCGAATAAGTGGCGCGACTACTCCAAGCTCGAGGTCAAGCCGGGCGATGCCTTCGGCAACCACGAACGCGCAGTGGTATTCGAATGGAACCGGCAACTGAGCCGATTGAACCAACCGACCGACCGCGACGAATGGGGCATGACGCCTCAGACCATCAATGCCTATTACAACCCGGTGTTCAACGAAGTGGTTTTCCCGGCCGCCATCCTGCAGCCGCCGTTCTTCGATCCCAATGCCTCCGCCGCGGTTAACTACGGGGCGATCGGCGCGGTGATCGGACATGAAATGGGCCATGGTTTCGACGACCAAGGCGCCAAGTCCGACGCGAAGGGAGTACTCCGAACCTGGTGGAAGCCTGACGATGTCACGGCATTCCAGAAGCGCACTGACGCGTTGGCCGATCAATACTCGGCATTCGAACCGCTGAAGGGTCTGCATGTGAACGGCCGCTTGACGTTGGGCGAGAACATTGGCGATTTGGGCGGGGTCACCATCGCGCACGATGCCTATCTGATTTCCCTGCATGGAACACCCGCACCGGCCTCCGACGGTTACACGGCGGACCAGCAATTTTTCATGGCATGGGCGCAGGTGTGGCGCACCCTCGATCGGGACGAAGCATTGCGCAATCAAGTCATGACCAATCCGCACAGTCCGGGCGAGTATCGTGTGAATGGCGTAGTGCGCAACGTGGATTCCTGGTACACGGCTTTCCATGTTCAGCCCGGCGACAAGCTCTACCTGGCACCTGACCAACGAGTGCATATCTGGTAACGGTGAGGGCATGCCCGAGCTGCCCGACATCTGCGCTTATTTGGGTGCGCTGGAAGAACGCATCGTGGGTCAACCGTTGGAGCGCGTGCGCATCGCCAGCGCATTCTTGCTGCGGACGGCAACGCCGCCCTACACAGACGCGGAAGGTCATCGTGTACGGGAACTGCGCCGCGTCGGCAAGCGCATCGCCATTGGATTAGACAACGATTTATGGCTGGTGCTGCATTTGATGATTGCGGGCAGGCTGCACTGGAAGGCGCGCGGGACGAAATTAGCTGGGCGCAATAATCTGGCTTCGTTCGATTTTCCCACCGGCTCGTTGGTGTTGACCGAAGCGGGCACTAAGCGGCGCGCATCGCTTTTTGTGCTCAAAGGCGAGGCGGCATTGCAAGCGTCGGATCCGGGCGGCATCGATGTGTTCGCGAGCGATCTCGACGAATTTCGCGGGGCAATGACGGCGGAGAATCGCACGCTCAAGCGGGCGCTGACCGACCCCAGAATCCTAAGCGGCATCGGCAATGCCTATTCGGACGAAATCCTGCATGCCGCTCAGCTTTCGCCCATCACCCTTACGCACAAGCTTGCGCCGGAAGAGTGGCAGAGGTTGTTCACGGCCACTCGAGACACACTACGAATGTGGATCGAGCGGCTGCGGACGGAAGCGGCCGCGACCTTCCCTGAAAAGGTCACCGCGTTTCGCAAAGACATGGCGGTGCACGGGCGCTTCGGCAAGCCGTGCCCACGATGCGGCGAGCCGGTGCAGCGAATCCGGTATGCGGACAAGGAAACCAATTATTGCGCGCGCTGCCAGACTGCGGGCCGGATGCTCGCCGACAGGGCACTGTCTCGACTGCTGGGTGCGGACTGGCCGCGGACCCTGGATGAGCTGGAAGCACTCAAGCGGCGGGATTAACCATGCGTGACTTGCGAATCGCAAGCGTGTCGAAATCAGCCGCCGAGCTTCGTCGTAGCAGCAAGACCGCCCGTGCGACTGATCGCAGGGACGCTTGGCCAGCCCTTTATGGAGACTATGATGTTGAAACTTGTTGCCCTCATGCTGGCCGCCATTGCCGGGTTCTTGGTATACGTTGCCCTGAAACCGTCGGACTTTCGCATTACGCGCTCGCAGTCGATCGAGGCCGCGCCCGAGGCCGTTTTTGTTTACATCAATGACCTGCACGGCTTCAACAGCTGGAATCCATTCGCACAAGGGGACCCAGGACTGAAAATTGAGTACAGCGGTCCCCAGTCCGGGAAGGGCGCTGCCTATGCGTGGGATAGCACGGGCAAGACCGGCAAGGGGCGCATGGAGATCACCGAGTCCTCTGCGGCTGCGAGGGTGGTGATGCGGCTGCAGTTCCTGAAACCGATCAGCGCCACGAACACGGCCGAATTGACGCTGGTTCCTGCGGGTTCCGCGACGACTGTCACTTGGACAATGACCGGTCGCAGTCCCTACACGCATAAACTGATGGGCACGATCTTCAACATGGACAAGATGGTCGGCGGCGAATTCGAGAAGGGATTGGTCAGCCTCAAAGTGCTGGCCGAACGGCAGCACTCCGTCGGCACCTAAACTGGCTCAGTGAGCCTCGACCGAGCGGCGAGTGCCGGACAGATCAGTGTGACGATTGACCTAAACAGCATTGACTTTGGCCAAGACAAGCTCAACGAGTGGGCGAGGGGACCGGATTTTTTTGATACCGCAAAATTCCCGGAGGCGAGCCATCAAGAATGAGTGAGGGCCCGCCAAATTTGGCAGCCTGATTATTAGGGACACCAAGCAGCAATAAAGAGGAGACGACCGATGAGCAGGATGATTTTCGTTAACCTTCCTGTGCGCAATTTGCCGAAGGCCAGGGCCTTCTATGAGGCACTTGGCGCCACTAACAATCCGCAGTTCACCGACGAAACCGGCGCGTGTATGGTGTTTTCGGAAGCCATCCACGTGATGTTGCTGACGCATGCCAAATGGGCGGTGTTCACCAAGAAGCCGATTTCCGATGCGCATGTGGCGGGTGAGGTGATGCTGGCGCTGTCGGGTGATAGCCGCGATGCCGTCAATGCAATGGCGGATGCTGCCGGCAAAGCTGGAGGCGCTGCCGACGTCAACCCGCCGCAAGACTACGGTTTCATGTTTGGCCGCAGCTTCGAGGACCCGGACGGTCATGTCTGGGAAGTGATATGGATGGACCCGAAAGGCATGCCGGCACGGGAATGATTCGCGCCTCACCTTACTCCGTCCGCGTAAATAAATTCAATGAGCACTTTGTGCGACCGGGCATGATGTTCCGAATGCTGCAAAGCAATTATTAAAATGATTGTGTGAGCCCCGAATTGGGGCTTATAGTCGCGGCGATCCGCTTACGAGCTGCTGTATCCCTGAGAGCGGCAAGAACGAACACGCTCGGCCCTTGTGCCATACAACGGAGGAATGAGCCGTGACGAAAATTTCATCCTGGCTGATGGTAATCACTGCGGTAGTGCTGGTGGTCTTGGTGGGCGGCAGGGCCATATCCGCACAGGACAAGTACAGCCTCAAAGTGCCGAATGGGCTCGCGTTCTCCGAGTTCAAGGGATACGAAGGCTGGCAGACCATCTCTATCAGTCATAACGGAGAGATGCTTGCCGTGATTCTGGGGAATCCCGCGATGATCGACGCATACAAGGCCGGTGTTCCCGGTAACGGCAAGCCTTTCCCCGACGGCGCCAAAATGGCGAAGATCCATTGGAATCCGAAAAAGAACGAATCGGCCCCCGGTCAGCCGCTCGTGGCCGGCACCCTCCATGATGTTGATTTCATGCTGAAGGATAGCAAGAGATTCTCGGACAGCGGCGGATGGGGATATGGCGAGTTTGAGTATGACGCCGCGTCCGATACCTTCAGGCTCGGCACACTGATGGATACGCCTCCGCAGGGGAACGACGCCAAGTGTGGGTTCGTGTGCCACACGATAGTGAAGAAGCAGGACTACGTTTTCACGGAGTACCCCAAGAGGTGACCATGGATGTCACCGCACATACGACAACGATCAAGTTGGTCACTCCCGACTGATGCCGCGCTGTTCTATGTATAGGTCGCCAAATTGTGGCGGAATTGGCGCGACGCCCTGAATTGATTGCTTGACGGCCGTTCATTATCTATTCTGCCTGTAGCCACCGCATGCGCTGAGCTGCCATCAATCGACGCTCGCGGCGCGCAAGTGTAGATGAGATGAATCTAATAATTGTTAAGGGGATAGTCATGTTGAACACACGCATCTGCGGATCCGCGCGCTATACGCTTGCCGTCATGCTGGCGGCGACCTGCATGTCGGTCCATGCCCAAACGACGTCTTCTTCCGGAGCCCTCGAGGAAATCGTGGTCACCGCCCAGAAGCGCGAGCAGAACTCGCAGGACATCGGCATTTCGCTGTCGGCGATCACCGGCGCCGATCTGAACTCGCTCGGCGCCGCCACCGCCACCGACATCACGAAGTCCATGCCAGCGGTGGTCCTCACCCAACCGAACGGGCCGTCATCATTCAGCCTTGCCATTCGCGGTGTTACTCAAAATGACTTCGCCGACCATCAGGAAAGTCCGGCGGCAATCTACGTCGATGACGTGTATGTGAGCCAGATGGCGGGACTGGCGTTCTCGTTGTTCGACGTCGATCGCGTCGAGGTATTGCGAGGCCCGCAGGGCACTTTGTTCGGCCGCAATGCCACAGGCGGCCTTGCGAATTTCGTCACCAACCGGCCCACCGATGAGTTCGGAGGGTACGTCAATACAACTTTTGGCCAACGCAACTTGTTGCGCGTCGAGGGCGCCATAAACGGTCCGCTGTGGAACGGCGTAGATGGTCGGTTGTCGTTCGAGTCGAACCACTATGATCCGTTGTTCACCAACGTCGCCGGCGGTGCGCGCGATGCCGAGAATGGCAATGACTATGCCCTGCGCGGCCAGTTGCTGTTCAAACTAACGAACAGTGCTCAGCTGCTGTTGATCTCTCGCGCCAGCCGCGAGAACGTGAGCGCCGGATCTTGGGAGGAGTACGCGACCAAGCCCATCGGGAACGGCGTCGATGTTTTTCTGGGACCCACGGAAAATTTTTGGGGCACTTGCCCCGGGTGCAATGCCACGGGCTTGCCCAATAGCGGTCCGTTTACGATCCGCGATAACATCAGCGGCTTTGCGAAACTGGATACCAGCGGCCTGACGGCGAAATTCACCGAAAACTTCGGCGGCACCACGTTGACGGTCATCGGCGATTACTCGCACCTGCGCAAGGACTATCAAGAGGACTCCGACGCCTCCCCTTATAATCTGTTCGAATTCTTCAATGGCAGCAATGTGAATCAACAGTCGCTCGAAGCGCGACTGAACGGCGGCGATGACAAATTCAATTGGACCGCCGGCATTTATGCGCTACGAATCGCCGGCAACTATTTCGAGGGCTGGATCGGCCCGGCATTTTGGACCTCGAAAGAATTCCAAAGCAACACGAATCCCAACAATGGCTACTTTGGGCCGGGTTCGAACCTCGGCTTTTGGCCGTACGGAAGCTACACGACGTTCTGGACCACCGGCGGCGTTCCAGGACCCGACGGCGGCATCCCGGAGACGAAGTCTCCTTATGATCTCCTCACCAAGTCCGGAGCGGCCTTCGGACAGCTTGAGTACCGTGCGACCGATCTGATTGGCTTCACGGTAGGGGCGCGCTTCACGGCCGACCGCAAGGACTACCACTTCTCCTGGTATCCGTTTGAATACTTCCCGACGAATGTGACCAACCAAATCAGATTGCTGACGCCGCCGGACGGCAGCGTGCTCACGAATTACCAAGGGCACCGCTCGGATAATCTCTACAGCGGCAAGGCGCAGATGGACCTGCATCTCTCGAAGGATGTTTTGGCGTACGTCAGCTACAACCGAGGCGTCAAGGCCGGCGGCTTCAACGCGCCGCTGTTTCCGATCACCATCAATGACTTGAATACGTTGTCATTCAAACCCGAGACTCTGACGTCTTACGAAGCAGGGTTCAAGTCGGAGTTCCTGGACCACACGCTGCGCTTCAATGCGGCGGCCTACTACTATAAATATCAGAACTATCAAGCCCTAATTTACACCCTGGGCCTGGAGCAGTTGATCGTCAACGCCGATGCGAGGCATGAGGGTGCGGAAGCAGAACTCGACTGGGTACCGAGCGCGGCATGGCGCTTCGGCCTCGGCGTGGCGTATGTCGATGCGCTGGTGAAAAACGTCGCTGCCCGGTGTTGCACGGCCGCGGGAACGCCGCTTCCGCCCGCTGACTATGTTCCCGGGAACGCGCCGCGCTGGACGGGCAACGCCATGGCCCGTTACACCCTGCCGGTGGGCAGCGGCCACATGGCATTCCAAGTCGACGGCAATTATCTCTCGAAGTTCTGGTTCAATCTGACGGACGTCCCGGCGGTGGAACAATCGGGCTTCGGCGTTGCCAACGTGCGCGTCAACTACTCGCCTCAGGGAGAAAAGCTCGAGGTGGGCGCATCGGTCGAAAACGTCGCGAACAAGCACTACGGCGTGATGGGATTCGACAACACTTCCATCAATGGTCTCGCGCAGGTTTACCCCGGCATGCCGCGCTGGTTCAAGATGCACGTGAACTACCGGTTTTAGACCATCGATCCGGCGCATGGAAGCAGCGCCAAGGACCAGATCATCCTGGTTGAGAGCGGCAGGATCAAGGCGATCGGCGCCGGGATCGCGATACCCCCGGGCGCCGATGTCATCGATCTATCGCACGAATGGGTCGCGCCCGGCCTCATCGATGCGCACACTCATATGACGCTGACGGAAATCGCGGGAGACGCTCCGTTCGAGTCTTTCTACTTGAACCAGAGTTCGACCTTGCGGGGCCTGCGCGGTCAATGGGCAATGAGCGATGTGCGCCGCGCCATCGACTCAGGATGGTTCGTGGGCCCCACCATCATCGATTCCGGCAAGATCATTGCGCCCTTCGGCGGCCAGTCGCGGGACGTACCTCCGCGGCAGGGCCCGTTCTGGCAGTTAGAATACATCGATGCCGATGGTCCGGCCGAAATACGCAAGGCGGTGCGGCGAAGCTGCTACGGGTCAACAAGGCGCGCGGCAGCGTCGCTCAACAAGGCCTGAGTGCGGACTTGGTGGCGATGCCCGCCAATCCGCTCGAGGATATCGAGAACTTACGCAAGATCAATTTCGTGATGAAGGACGGCAAGATCGTGCGTCGGCCCTGAGCAGCGCCGAGGGCGGACGGCCTTCACAGCGCAAGCGGCGGCACGTCCCGTGTCCAAGAGAAAGGGTCGGGCGCGCGACGCTCTTGAATCGCCAGCAATGTCTCGCGCAACCGTGCTGCAACCCCGTCCACGCCGATTGGCACGTAGTCCGTGTGGTCCCGATCGCTAAGCAAGCCGATGGGACTCACGATGGCTGCCGTGCCGCAGGCGAACACTTCAGTGCATTCACCGCTCACGATCTGTGCCAGCAGTTGATCGAGGAGCATGTTGCGCTCGTGGACCTTGAACCCAAGATGCCGGCCCAGCCTGATCAGCGAGTCTCGCGTGATGCCGGGAAGAATCGCGCCGTCGAGCGCTGGGGTATGCAGTTCCCCGCCAATGACCGCAAAAAGATTCATGCCGGAGAGTTCCTGAATGAAGCGCTGTTCGCGGGCATCGAGCCACAATGCAACGGTGAGACCGCGTGCCACCGCGGCATTCGACGCACGCAGCGACGGGCATAGTTCGCGGCTGCCTTGGCCGCCCCGACGCCGCCGACCGCTGCTCGCACATCATCACGCTCGATCGCAACTCGCATCGGCCCCGACGAATAGATTTCCACAGGATTGGCGATCACCATGAAGCGGAAGGTCGTGGAATTGCGCAGCAGATAACCTGGCTCGGTGCCGAATACGAACGGACGCAGGTAGAGTGAGCGACCCGATTCGCGCGGAATGATGCGGTGACAGCTTCCTACGATGGCGTCAATGGCATCGAAAAACAGAGTCTCTGGAACCGCAGGCATCGAGAGGCGACGCGCCGATCGCTCCAATCGCAGCCAGTTTTCATGTGGGCGAAACAAGTTCGGGCCGGCCTTGCGGGCCGCGTCGCCGACCTGGTAAGCCTTTAGTCCCTCGAAAACGAGTTCGGCGTATTGGAGCGCTCGGGCGCCCGGGAGAATTTCGATCGGTCCGTAAGGCATGAGTTGGCCGCGGCTCCAGGCGCCATTGGACCAGTCAGCCGAAAACATGACCGGTGCGGCCACGAGCCCGAAGCCAAGCTCTTCGGGAAGCCTGAAATTTCGCAGCGCCTCGCCCACGCCCGGCGCCACCTCGTATCGCGACATCTCAGCGGCGCAAGTAAGCATGGTCATTTCAGAAT
>JAQGOD010000362.1 GCA_028293775.1 Gammaproteobacteria bacterium | reverse complement strand
TATCATCAGGCACGCAATGGTGCCGCCGCGCCGCTGCGCGCGTGCCAGTTCTTCCTTCAAACGCTGCTGTAGGTAGCGCCGATTGTGCCAGCCCGTCAAAAAGTCGGTGATGCCGGCGCGCAAGAGCCGTGCGCGATTGACCGCATTCTCGATGCAAACGGCGGCCACCGCGCCCAAATGCGCAAGGAAATCCGTGCCATGGTGACGGGTGAAGCGCCCCAATTCGCGGCTGCCGAAGCACAGGGCGCCGGTGGCGCGGTCCTTGCGCGGCAGCGGCAACAAGGCCGCACTCTTGAGATTCGGTATGCCCGGGAAAAGCAGGTGATGATCGGCGCCGACGAAGGGCCCCAGCCAGGGTTTATGCAAAACAGCGAGTTGCGGCGCCAGCCCCACCAGGGAATCGACGAAAAAAATGTGCTTGAATTCCTCGGGCCGATCTCCGCCGGCGACCAGCAGATGCCGCACTTCGTGCTGCGGATCGAGCAGCACCAAGCTCACCGCATCGAGTGCATAGGACTCGCGCAGGCCGTCGACCAGGGCATGCAGCAACTGCGGCAGGGTGTCGGCGCGCAGCAGCGTCAATTCCCGCGCCTGCGTGCGTTTCATGATGGTCTCGTTGTTCGAGGCCTCGGCCGTCATCTCCACCAGACGCTTCTTGAGCTCGTCGTTTTCTCTACCGAGGGCATCCTGCTTAAGGTCCTCCATTCCTTTTAGCCTGCGCGCGCCGCCGCGCGTACGTCCAAGTACGCCCTGCCGCGATTCATCAGTGCAGTGAACTCGGCCGCATTCTTCGTTCGCACCGTGCTGACCAAACCTTCCACGGCCTTTTGCAGTGCCAGCAGCGATTCGCTGCCATAGTCATTGGAGCTCTGAATTTCAAAATACAGTTCGGGGCTCTCGGCCGCCACCCGGCTCGCCACCTCCAGCTGCGAATCAAAAGTGGTGCTCGACAATTTCGCGAGGCGCGGTGCGGCTTCGCCGCTGTCGGCCAGCGCTGTGAAAAAAACGATATTCAGGGCATGCGATAGCCCGAGCACATAGGCGATCAGGCGATCGTGTTCATCGAGATCCATGACCACGCGCTCGGCCATCGTCGGGGCGAATAATTCCTGCGCCTGCGCGAGCGCCTCCTTGTCTCCGAGGTCGATGAAAATGACGTGC
Source organism: Gammaproteobacteria bacterium (assembly GCA_028293775.1). The sequence continues at coordinate 2,722 of JAQGOD010000362.1, read as the reverse complement.
CGGCCCGACAACAGCTCCGTGTCCGGCCCGAACATCGGGTGCACCGACGTCACTCGGCAACCGGCCTTGACCAAGGCCTCGAGCCCAGCTCGCAACGGTGTTTTAAGCGATCCTAAGTCGAAGATCAGCCCGCGCGGGGCTCGGCGCGCCAGAACGTGCAGCAACTCCGCCGTGGCCGACAGCGGCGTGGCGAGCACGATCAAATCGAAATCGAGTGCGTCGGTTTGCCAATCAGCCACGAAGTCAAACCCGGCAAGACTGCCCTTCGGATCGGCGATGGCAACGCGAAACCCTTGCGAGGCTAAAAATTCGGCGAACCATCCGCCCATTTTTCCGTGACCGCCGATGACTAACGCGCGCTTGCCGCTGCCATGGGCTTGCGCCGCCACGCGGGCCTGCTCCTGGGTGGCGAGCGATGATTGGATGAGTTGCCGCAGCAGAGATTCGGCCAAATCCGGCGAGACGCCCAGCCGTTCCGCCGTGCTGCGGCCGCGCAAAATGACCTCCCGCTCCCGCCCGAAGTCTCGGGTTGCCCGTCCGGTGGCGCGCTTGACCGCGGCCACTTCTTCACTGAGGGACTTGCGCCGCGCGACCAACTCCAGCAACTGCTCATCGAGCGCAGTAAGGGCAGCACGTAATTCGTCCAAATTCATAAACAAAGTCCCATGTTTCTACCGGCACGGCTACCATTCTCATATGGACAGCAGCAAAAAGACATTTTGGACGGAAACCCTCCCCGACCCCCTGCCCGAAAACCCATTGAGTCTCGCGGCAGAGTGGCTGGCCCAAGCACAGCACAATGCTGCCCAGCCGAACCCCAACTCCATGGTCTTGGCTACCGTCGACGGCCGCGGCTACCCCTCTGCACGGGTGGTTCTGTGCAAGGACATTGTCCCGCAAGAGGGCTACCTGCTTTTCTATACGAACTACGGATCGCGCAAGGGTAGCGAACTTCAAATCAACCCTCGCGCAGCGGTAGTGTTTCACTGGGACCAACTGCATCGACAGGTTCGGGCCGAGGGCCAAGTCGAGATGCTGCCCGATGCCGAGAATGACGCTTATTTCCGCACGCGTACTTGGCAAAAGCAGCTAGGCGCCTGGGCCAGCCAGCAAAGCCAGCCGGTGGAATCCCGCAACGCCCTTAAAGTAGCGGTGGCTCGGGAGGCGCAGCGATTTGGCATCCCTTACGAAGGCCCCGGTACCCCCGAGCCGGAAAACATTTCGGTTCAGGTACCGCGACCGCCGAATTGGGGCGGATATCGGCTCGTTGTCGATGCCGTGGAGCTCTGGGTGGAGGGCGAATACCGGATCCATGATCGCGCCCGCTGGACCCGTTCACTGCCGCGCCAAGGCACCGCCCCGGGGCGCTGGTCCGCAACCCGTTTACAGCCCTGAAAGGGCCCTTTTGGGGGCATCCCGCCAAACAGTATTTGCTGCCTGAATTGTTATACTCGAACGCACGCGCAGTTGAACAAGGTTGATGCATGGCTGAACGCTCGTTCGCTAAAGAAGTGCAGTCTCTGCGCCTGACCGAGGGCGCGGAATTCGAAGGCGAAGGGATTCTGGCCGTTACCAAGGCGCTGCTGCAGTCAGGTGTTGGGTACGTCGGGGGGTATCAGGGCGCGCCCGTCTCTCATCTCATGGATGTGCTGGCCGATGCCAGCGTAATCCTGAGCGAACTCGGCGTGCGCTTCGAGTCCTCGGCGAGTGAAGCGACCGCCGCCGCCATGCTCGCGGCCTCGGTCAACTATCCCATCCGCGGTGCCGTCACGTGGAAATCGACCGTCGGCACCAACGTCGCTTCCGACGCGCTCTCCAACCTAGCCTCCGCCGGCGTGATCGGCGGCGCGCTCATTGTGCTTGGCGAGGACTACGGTGAGGGCGCCAGCATCATGCAAGAGCGCACACATGCATTCGCCATGAAGTCACAGATGTGGTTGCTCGATCCCCGACCGAATCTGCCTTGCATCGTGCAAGCCGTGGAACAGGGCTTCGAACTCTCCGAGGCAAGCAACTCGCCGGTCATGCTCATGTTGCGGATCCGCGCCTGTCATGTGGTCGGACGATTTCGCGCCAAGAACAATCGCAGTCCGCCCTTTACTCTGCAGCAAGCGATGGACCATCCCAGCCGCACGTTCGAGAAGATTATCCTGCCGCCATCGACTTATGCGCAGGAGCGGGCAAAGATCGAACAGCGTTGGCCGGCGGCTGTGAAGTTCATTCGTGAGCGCAAGCTCAACGAGCACTTCGGCATGGACAACCCCAGCGATGTCGGCATCGTGTTGCAGGGCGGCTTGTACAACACGGTCTTGCGCGCGCTCGAGCGCTTGGGATTGGCTGACGTTTTTGGGGAATCGAAGATTCCTCTGTACGTCTTGAACGTCACCTATCCTCTCGTGCCTGAAGAGTTCACGGCCTTTGCGGCGGGCAAGCAAGCCATACTGATCATCGAGGAAGGCCAGCCCGAGTTCATCGAGCAAGCGGCGAGCTTGTTCTTGCGCCAGGCGGACGTGCAGACTCGTATCGTCGGCAAGGGGCCACTGCCGATGGCGGGCGAATACACCGGCGCCGTCGTGATTGCCGGCATCCGAAAGTTTCTATCTGAGTTCGGCCGACTGCCGGTGCCGGACGCTCCTCTCCTGCCAGCCGCCCTGTTGGCGCACAACGTCCCGGTGCGGCCGTCGGGGCTATGCACGGGCTGCCCCGAGCGGCCGCTGTTTGC
>JAQGOD010000400.1 GCA_028293775.1 Gammaproteobacteria bacterium | reverse complement strand
CGCGAATACCAGCCGACTCTTAACTCTAAAAGAGTTGACGGCCCGCAACGCTCTGCAATCTGCCAGCCGAAATCGAGCTCAACCTGCGGCTACTGGATATTGTGCCGCCACTGTCACCGTCACTTACTTTCGGCCGCATGTGCATTGTGGGCAATTCGTTGGCGCAAGCTTGCTTCCAACGATTGCTCGTCCAGGATGTCGTCGTAACGCATACCGTCGACGAAGAAAGTCGGAGTACCGTTCACCCCACTACGCACGCCCCCCATGAAGTCGCGCATCACGTGGTCGCGAAAACGGCGCGAAACGAGATCGTCCTCGAAACGTGACGTGTCAAGACGCAGCCGCTTTGCGAGGGTCGTCACTAAATCTGGTCCGAGCTCGTCCTGATGTTCGTACAGCGCATCGTGCATTTCCCAGAATTTCCCCTGTGCCGCAGCGGCTTCCGCTGCCTCTGCTGCGAGTTCCGCATAGGGATGAATTTCGCCCAGCGGCATGTTGCGAAACACGAAGCGCAGTTTCGCGCCGAGACGCTTCAGAATGACCTTGACCATCGGATGGGCTGCCCCGCACGCGGGACACTGGTAGTCACCGTACTCGACCAGCGTGACCGGCGCGTCCGCGGGACCCAATATATGGTCGTCCTTACCGACCGGAATGGCGAGGCTCATGATGCGCTACCGGGCAATGCTTCCAAGGCGGTCAAAATACCGTCGGCTCCTGGATTGATCGCTACCGGAGACACGTAGCTCCAGCGGATGACACCTTCCTTGTCCAACACGAACAAGGCACGCTCAGCAAATCCATCGTTGTTTCGATAAACGCCGAAGCGGCGCGCCACTTCGCCCTTGGGCTCGAAATCGGCAAGCAGCGAAAAGTGCAAATGGCGCTCTTTCGCGTATGCGGCATGACACCAGGCACCATCGACCGAAAGTCCCAGCAATACTGCATTGGATTTGGCAAATTCTTGCCGCAACTCGTTATAGAGCGCGAGTTGATCGCCGCACACTGGGCTCCAATCGGCCGGATAGAAGACTAGCACGACGGGCCTACCGCGAAGCTCGGCGAGGGAGAGGCGTTGGTCAGGCGTGGAGTGCAGGGTGAAATCGGGAGCGATTGTTCCGGTCGCTAGCGCAGTCATGGTTTTGCCTCCTTGTATGCCAACTACTTCTTCGAGGAAGACACGAGTAGCCGCGTACCGCAACAATTATAGCCACTGCGACCGCCGGCGCGTTGATGGACGTCAATTCGCTACCGCGCATATTTCGCGCCGCAATTGATCAGTCCTGGATTCTCAGTGCACACCGAGAGGTTGTCGGCCCATGATTGAATGAGCAATTCTCTGTACAGCAGTGCAAACCCCGCCTTGGCACCGACGGTCGGCAGCCCATAGTAACCCCGTCGCAGCTTTCACCGATTCCCTCTCTCATGACGGAGGGAAATTAGCCTTGATGGTCTTTCCTGAAGGCAGCTGGCACCGGCCTTCCCCGCCGCCTTTCATGCCCTCGTCTGCCCGTAGCAACTGAAATTCACAGCGCATGCGTTTTCCGTCGGGCCCGGCGAGATTTGCTAGGACATGTCCCGTATAGTGGGTAACGAAAGCGTCCTCGGGCTCGGAACCCCAGTATTCCCATCCTCTCCATCCAGGATGCCAGGGATGCCAGAGCGGACCGAGCGTGTCGATCCGCGAATTGCGCGTAATTTGATAAAACTTACCCGTGTAGGTTTCTGAATCATTCTGCCCGGACACCATTGCCGTCAGGGTGCCCGAAAGCGGGTCCGATTGCTGCCACGTAAAACGAGCTTGCACGTCGCCGGTAGCTGACTCACCGATGCCGCTGCCTGTGCTCTTGCAGCCAACCGTGACGACGATGAGCATGACGAATACCAACGGGTTCCAGGTCATAGTTACCAGCGCACGCATAGACGCTCCGCATAGTGATTGGGACATCCAACGGTTTCGATGCCGCGAAAATTCTAGAGATGGTCGGCGCAAGGCGCCTTGACAGGCGTCAACTGAGCGTCGCTGCACGCTTCAGGCCATTCCTCCACCGCCTGTGCCGGGCAGCGTTTGGACGCCCGGGTAGCTTTGCGCGACGACCGATCCGATGACCGCGTCGTCCAAATTGAATGAGATGGAATGTCAGGACGTCGCGAAGCACGCCCTAAGCGACGGCAGTCGCGTAACGCCTATTTCGAAGCTCAGCGACTTTCGGGTGAATTCGACGTGTCGTCGTCCGGCATCGCCCGAAGGACCTCACGGATGTTAGTCTCGGCGTCGCGCAACTCTGTTACGGCTAGGATTATCTCGTGCGAGTCCGGAGCAGCGTGCTGCGCGCGTAGAAGAGCCCCTGAGGCACTCTCTACCGCGGTCAGCGCATTCTTGAGTATGCGATTTGGATCAGTCACTGAAGTCTCCTTTTGATCGATGGCCTTCGGACTTTGAGATGTCGCTCTCACAGCAGCAGATCGAACAACCTGAACGTGCTCTCCCAGTGCCGCGTCTGGGGATTTTTGAGATTCGGATCGACGATTTTGAAGCCTCGCGCGAGCGCGACGCTCAGTCCACCATACACCGACGGGAGCCTCAAACGAGTCTCTTCTCCGTACTCGAGATCGAGCGGCGGCAGCTGCGTGAGGCCTTCCAATATCGGCCCAAGCTCGATCTGCTCGTCGAGTTTCGTGAATCCGTGAATGCTTTCCTGCAGACCCTTGGTGATCGGCAGGTCCCAAAACTCAATTACATCGCGCAGGTTGAACTTGGCTGCCGCCTGCGACATCAGCAGCAGGTCGTAGGCTTTGCGGTGCACGAAGTCGCTGTAACGCTTGAGGTCAGTCTTGTCCACGTCGAGGCCGCCGGCCACGCGGAAGAAGCGTTCGAACTTTGCGACGTTCATGACAGGCACATTCAATTCTCCTGGTAGGCCCGGAGAGGGAGGGTCAGGCGATATCATCCTCCCGAGACGACCTCCCTGCCTTGACATGGATCATCCCGCCGATGCTCGCATCCCCTTGAACCTTAGATGACGCGCGGCAATTCCTTGACGTCCCAGCGCTTGACGCCCGTCAAGGCGGCCTCTCGCCGCACCGTGCATGCTGTTGACGGATGGTGCTCGTACCTCGACGGACGAAGGAGTGGGACATGGCGACGACGACTGAACCTCTGAAGTCGGAAATGGCGGCGACGGCGCTCGGGCATCGGTGGGGATGGCTGCTCGCTCTGGGCATCGTGCAGATCATTGCGGGATGGATCGCCATCGCAATTCCCGTGGTCGCGTCCTTCGCGGCCGTAGCCATCTTTGGCGCGGTGCTCTTGGTGACGGCGATCTTTCAGTTGATTCATGCGTTCAGGGTTAGAGCGTGGCCCCGCTCTGCCTGGTACGGGCTGGGCGGGGTGTTCTACGCAATCGCCGGCCTTCTCGTGGCGATAAATCCAATCGGCGGTGCACTGACACTCGCCGCGATAATCGCAATCCTGTTCATCGCGGACGGCGTGCTGCGAGTAGCGTTTGGGACGAGCGTCAGGCCCCTAGCCGGCTGGGGTTGGCTCGTCGCAGCGGGTCTCTGCAGCATCGTTGTCGGAGTCTTTCTATTGATCGGTTGGCCTGCGACCGCCCTGTGGGTTACGGGTCTACTGCTCGGCGTCAACCTCGTCTTTACCGGTTCGATGAACGTCGCTCTCGCACTCGCCTCCAGGACCAGCACGTCTGCGAATCCGTTCTACGGATCGCTACGATCGCGCATGAGCCGATAAGCTGCAGGGCTCGCAGCACAGTTTTCTCATAACCTGAAGCGGCAGCCGCTGAACGCCTTCTCATCTGCTCCGCTTGTTGCGTTGCCGCACACACCCGATGGGCGCTTGGCCACGTCGCATCTCAACTCGTGACAGAAACCACAGTATCAACATCGTCAGCGCGGCGATGATCACTGCTGCGTTCCCGGCATGTGGCAGGCACAATTGGCGACCTAGGGCAGTTGGCGGACATCATGAAACATTTGTATTTGGCCTTCGGGTTTTTCGCACTCACCGTTAGTCACGCTTTCGCGGACGATCCGCCCGTGTCCGCCGCCGTGAGTACCGCCCAGGGACAGGCGCGCCAATTCGGCATGTTCCTCGGCGGAACCGCAACTCAGTACGATCTTTGCGTCTCGAAGGGATTTCTCGCCAAAGGCGATCAAAGCGCCGAGGTTTTGGCGCGGGCGTATATTGAGAGCATTCGGGCGACGAACAAAGGGCCTGACGAATTCGCGTTTGTGCAGGACGGCTGGGACACGATCAAGCGCGAGGTGTCACAGCACGAGGCATTCTTCACGCCGGACAAGTGCGTGGGCGTGGGCAGGGAATGGTCGAAAATGCTGGCGAAGATTCGCTCCAAATAGCCCGCGCCGAAGATTCTGACGCTGGCTGAATAGCGTACCGCTAGTTCAACCAACTTAGCGTCCATCTTTCTACGCTCGCTTACTCGAGAGCGACGGCGCATACGTGCAGGACACCGGTACGTTGCTCAGCGAGAGTCCGCCGTAACGCGCCATACTGTATTTCCCACATCGTCAGCAATCAGCAACGCACCGTCCTGATCCTGGATAAGTCCCACCGGCGCGCCGAACAGCTTTTTCTCATCGGCCGAATAGAATCCGGAAACGACAGTCTCCGGTTTCCCGACCGGCTTGCCTTGCTGGAACGCGACGTGCACCACTTCGTAACCGCTTAAGGGTGAGCGGTCCCAGCTGCCGTGCTCACTGATAAACGCTCCTCCCTGGTACTTCTCTGGCAATGCATTCTTTTCGGAGAACCACAACCCGAGCGGGGCAACATGCGAGCCGATCGCGTAATCCGGCACGATCGCCTTCGCGACGAGATCCGCTCGCTGGGGTTCAACCCGGCGGTCGACGATCTGCCCGAAGTAGCTATACGGCCATCCATAGAATCCGCCCTCCTGCACGGCGGTCAGGTAATCCGGTACCAGGTCCGCCCCGATCTCGTCTCGTTCATTGGCGATGGCCCAGAGCTTGCCGGTTTGCGGTTCCCATTGCAGGCCGGTCGGATTGCGGATGCCCGACGCGTAGATTCGGCTACCGCGTGTGGCGACATCCACCTCTAGTACCACCGCACGCCGGTACTCCACCTCTAATCCGTTCTCGGTGACGTTGCTGTTGGAGCCGACCCCCACATACAACTTGCTGCCGTCAGGGCTCGCTAATAGGGCTTTGGTCCAGTGATGGTTGACGGCCCCTGGCAGGTCCGCAAACTCTACGCCCGGCGTGGTGATCTGAGTATCTCCCGAGTGGTAGGGAAATTTCACGATGGCATCGGTATTCGCGACATAGAGGGATTCGCCGATCAGCTGCATGCCGAACGGCGAGTGCAGATGTTCGATAAACACGTGCTTCTCCCATTCTCCGCCTGCAGTGTCCTTCTTGCGCAGCAGGGTGATCCGGTTACCGCCTTTGCCGCCCTTTCCGGACTGATTTTTCACCTTGGTGGCAATCAGTTGCTTGGGCGTCGTCACAGGCTCGGTACCGGGCCCATTGGATTCCGCGACCAGCACATCGCCATTGGGCAGGACATAGACTTGGCGCGGATGCATCAATCCGCTTGCTATCTTTTCGATCTTGAGGCCGGGCGCAACTTTGGGGGATTGTCCCTGCGCCCAGCCGACGCCAATGGGAACCTGCATCGGCGGCAGCAAGAAGTCTTGCGCCTTTGGCAGCGGCGGCGCGTTGCCGGATTGCTGTGCGGGCTCGAGCGATGCTTTCTCACTGCATCCGCTTAAGGCCACCAGTGCAAGTGCCAATACGCCCCGCATGACGGTCTTACTCATTGACGTATCCTCCCCGGGCTGCGCGCTCCACGGCAACGACGATGTTGCCAATGGACAGGAGAATGACGGTGCAGACCGAGAGCCACAGGCCAGTCGGAACCACCGCATAGGCATCGCGGCTGTGCACAAACGCGTTGACGATAGCCAGGACTATCGCAAACAGGTTGAGCCAGAAGTCCAGCTTGTCCGAGCGAGTTGCGGTCCGCCGGGAAGTGATCCAGACCTGCGTCAGGTTGACCAGGCGAGGCACCACAGCGAACAGCAGGCCAAAGACGATGAGCCACGCGGCGCCTTTGTCCCAAAGCATCACGGCAGTCTCGGAATAGATGATGTCGAAGATCAGGGCAGCGACGAAGCAACCGAATGGGATGGGATTGAGAAGGCCATAGATGCTCTCGGCAACGATGGAGCGACGTGGTTCGGGACGGAGGCTCATGGAACTGCTACCTCATTGTCAATCGGATTGCGGAAAGGACCGTATCCGAACCCTACCGTATGTCAGCCTGCAGGGCGAGTCTTGTACAAAATGCTAAAAAATAGGTCGTCCCTTGCAAATTCGAGACATATCTCAAGCGCCCGAAATTTGCCCACGTGCGGTGAGATAGGTGAATCGGGCCCTAAGACACGGTGTCTCCGTAGCGCTTGGACTAAGTGTCCGCTTGCACCGCTCGGAAGAGATCGAAACCGGACATTTCCGGCTTCTGGCGCGC
>JAQGOD010000339.1 GCA_028293775.1 Gammaproteobacteria bacterium | reverse complement strand
CAGCCGATTGGCAATGGGTGCTTGCCGCCCCGAACGCAGGCCGTAGCACGCCATAGCGATCACGAGGGCAAGACCCACGAGGGAACCTAGGTCCTGCATCACGTAAACGGCAGGTACGTGCCGCCGGCCGATATCGATAATGGAATCGTCGAGTAGCGGAAACATGCGTACACCTCGCCCATTCTCGTGGGTGAAGCCATCCCATACCAAATGGGTGAGGGCCCCACCCAGTATCCCGCAGACGGCCAGCAGCCACTGACGAAGCGAGCGCAGTGGGGCCTCCGCGGCAAAGTCGTGCCAACGCGCATAAGGCCCATCGGGCAGCACCTCCAAGACCGGGGTTTTCATCAAGCGTTGAAAAACCCAGTAGGTGAGCAGGCCCACCGGCAGGCAAAACGTCAACAGCGCGACCGCACTGTGGGTTTCTACGCGGGGCATACCCGGAAAAAAAATCCGAAAATCAGGAACCATGGCGCCAATTACCGCGGCGGAAAGCAGCCGCCAACGTGCCAGCAGACGGGAAAAGGGCAAAATGACGGCGGTGTGGGAAATGGTGAAAGGCATGTGCGCTCAGCGTGTCATCCAATGTTCACATACTAGATCTATAACTTGTAGGCGGTGCTCAGCAATAACTGGAAAAGCAATGGCCAACACATCCGCGATCGATCCGGCAGCCGTTGCAATCGATAAACCGGCCTCCTCGCGGCTCGTCACGCACAAGCCCAGCCCCTGGTTCAATGTCCTCGCCATCGTCGTAGTCATTTTTGGAATCATATACGCCGGCTATCACTTAGCGGACGACTTATCGGTGGTCCACGATACGCGCGCCTATCCTTTCATCCTCCTCGGGCTTGCCCTCGTGATCGCGCTGGGCTTCGAGTTCGTCAACGGATTTCATGACACCGCCAACGCGGTGGCCACGGTCATCTACACCAATTCGATGTCGCCAAATCTGGCGGTCGTTTGGTCCGGCACTTTCAATTTCTTGGGAGTTTTAGTCTCCACCGGCGCGGTGGCGTTCAGCATCGTTTCCCTGCTGCCGGTGGAATTGATACTGCAGGTTAGCAGCGGCGCCGGATTTGCGATGGTATTTGCGTTGTTGATTGCAGCCATTCTATGGAATTTGGGCACGTGGTATTTCGGGCTACCCTCATCCAGTTCGCATACGCTGATCGGCTCCATCATTGGGGTCGGGCTCATGAATCAGCTGATGGCGGCGAGCGGCTCCGGCACCAGCGGTGTGGATTGGGGCCAAGCGACCAAGATTGGTCAGACCCTGCTGGTGTCGCCGTTGATCGGCTTCAGCGGAGCTTACTTGCTGCTGAGCATACTCAAAGCGACCATCAAAATCCCGTCGCTGTACAAGGAGCCCGAGGGCAACAAGCCGCCTCCCGCCTGGATTCGCGGGTTGCTGATACTGACCTGCACCGGCGTGAGCTTCTTTCACGGCGGAAATGATGGTCAAAAAGGCATGGGGCTCATCATGTTGATCCTCATCGGCACGGTGCCGACTGCTTATGCGCTCAATCGCACCATGCACGAGCAAGACGTGAACACGTTCTTGGCAGCCTCCGCGCAGGCCCGAACTGCGCTGTCGCACTATGCCGTCGGCGTTGCGCCGGCCGATCCACATGCGGGTGCTTTGGAACTCGTGCGCAACCGCAAGGCAACTCCCGAGGGGATAGCGTCGATTGCGGCATTGACCGGCAAAGTCGCCGGCGAAGTCGGCCAGTACCACTCGCTGGACAAGGTGCCGGCGGAGTCGATGGTCAACATTCGTAACGACATGTATCTGGTGAGCGAGGGCCTGCGCTTCATGAGCAAGGCCAAATCGTTGAATGTGTCGGCCGACGATAAGAAATCGCTGGATGCATATAAAAAGCAGCTGGATCACTCCACGAAATTTATCCCGACTTGGGTCAAAGTTGCGGTAGCGATCGCGTTGGGACTCGGCACGATGATCGGATGGAAGAGGATCGTCGTCACGGTGGGCGAGCGAATCGGCAAGACGCATTTAACCTATGCGCAAGGCGCGTCGGCGGAACTCGTCGCGATGGCCACGATCGGCGCTGCCGAGCTGTACGGGCTGCCGGTGAGTACCACGCACGTGCTCTCCTCGGGAGTCGCCGGCACCATGGTGGCCAACGGCTCAGGATTGCAATGGGCGACGGTGCGCAACTTACTGATGGCTTGGATTCTCACCCTGCCGATCTCCATTGCGCTGGCCGGCGGCCTGTACTGGTTGCTACGCACCTTCCTGTAAAGCGACGAGCAGACCGCGCGCGGCGGCCATGGTGCGCAAATTCAGTTCAGGCGCGTAGTCCAAGAAGAGCTTGAGCGCAGCCTGCGAGTTGCCGGGCTTGAGGTCCTTGAGTTCTGCTAAGTTGCTGCGATCCATCGCGAGGATGAGATCGTAGCGCGCAAAGTCATCTCTCGATACCTGGCGCGCCCGCAAGCCGCTGATGTCGATGCCTCGCCTAAGCGCTGCTCTCTGGCTGCGCGGATCCGGCGCAGCACCGACGTGATAGCCGGCTGTCCCCGCAGAATCGATTTCAAGGTCTAAGCGCGGTGCTTCTTGAGCCGCCAATTTGCGCAACACCCCTTCGGCCGTGGGACTGCGGCAAATATTGCCGAGGCACACAAACAGCACTTTGCAGAGTGACTTGGGCACGGCGTACATTCACTGCAGCATATTCAATCTTTGCAGCAGCTTTTTGTAGCGGCGGTCGGTTTGCACGGCCACCAATAGAGGGTCCCCTCGCACATTCAACGCCAGATCTGGATCCCGAAGTTCGAAAGAGCGGTCCAACCACTGGAAGGTCTGATCCCATTCGTGCCGGAACGCATAAGCCTGCGCAATGCCAAAAGGCCATCGATTGCTCGACGACAGGATGAGCCGCGCAAGAGCAGCATCCGATTCGGCTTTGCGGCCGTGCGCAAAGAAATCCATCGTGAGGCCGGCATTTCTCGCGTTCTCCGCAACCTCAGCTGGGATCTCGGCGTGCGCCGCAGCACGATCACCGCGAAGTAATTGAATCATACCTAGGTAAAAGTGACTGCCATCGAACAGCGGGCTTATCTCAAGACTGCGTCGAAACGGAACCTCGGCGCCGTCGAGATCTCCAATGGAATAAAGCATCTGCCCAAGGGTCATCTGCGCGTAGGGATCGAAAGGGTCGACCGAAATGGCAGCGTTGATGCGACGCAAGGCTTCGTCCTCGCGCGCCTGCGCGTGGGCAATTCGCGCCGCATAGTTCAACGTGATCGAGTCGCGCGGTTTCAAGGCGATCGCTATTGCGATCTCCCTTTCCGCCTCTTCCCATTTGAAATCATTGAACCCGTAGACGATACCAAGCACCGCATGCGCGGACGATGAATTCGGGTCGAGCGCCAGCGCCGCGTTGGCGGCCTTGCGCGCTTCCTGCCACGCGAGGAGCGGCGACATGCTTTCGTCCAATGCCAGAGTCACATGGGTGTGCGCCAGCGCCTCCGCGGCACGCACGAAGGACGGATCTAGCGCCAGCGCATGTTCAAAACTGCTTTGGGCTTCGAACAATGACGCTTGGTGGAACGAATCGAGCGCATGCAGGCCCTTAAGATATTCGGTATACGC
>JAQGOD010000326.1 GCA_028293775.1 Gammaproteobacteria bacterium | reverse complement strand
AAGACTGCCACGAGCTCGGAATCGTCATCCACGGAACCTTTATTCTCGGGCTTCCCGGGGAAACCAAGGAAACCATCCAGCAGACGCAGGACTTCGCGAAGGAGATCAATCCTCACACGATTCAGATTTCCCTGGCCGCGCCATACCCCGGTACGTTCCTCTACAAGCAGGCCAAGGAAAATGGCTGGCTTTATAACGAAGAGATCGATCTCTTGACGCAGGAAGGCACGCAGATTGCTCCGCTGAACTATCCGCACTTGAGCCACACCGAGATTTTCAAATCGGTCGAAGATTTTTACAAGAAATTCTATTTCCGCCCGTCCAAGATCGCCTCGATCGTCGCCGAAATGATCGCGAGCCCTGAAATGATGAAGCGCCGTTTGCGCGAGGGCGTGGAATTCTTCCACTTCTTGCGATCGCGCCACGACGCCGCGTAAAGGCCCTTAAAGTGGACAGCGTGAGTTCTACGTCGGTGTTCCCCGACCCCAGGGGACCTATTCGCTTAGGCAGCGAGGCGCACAAAACGCTTTTCTGCCGCACCTTGCTGGACACCTTTAATCCCTACAAACCGGCGGTAATCGACTGGCCGCAGCTCGATTCTGAAACGCGTGATCGGCTGGTGAGCCTTCCCATCTGGGACATCGCAGTTCAGACCGAGGGGCGAGCGCGGCTCAATGTCGCTTCTTACGCGGCCATCACCCCCGATCCGCTGTTGCGTAAGGCGATTGAACTGAACGCATTCGAGGAGGGCCGCCATAAGCATGTGCTGTCCAATCTCGTGGCCGCCTATGGCATCGAGCTTGCGCCCGAACCCGAATACGCCGTGCGCGGCGATCCGGAATGGGCCTTCATGGTGACCGGCTACAGCGAATGCATCGACAGCTTCTTCGCTTTCGGCCTATTCGAATCGGCGAAGCGCTCAGGCTTTTTCCCCGCTGAGCTGGTGGACACCTTCGAGCCGGTAATTCAGGAGGAAGGGCGCCACATACTCTTCTTCGTCAATTGGGCGGCGTGGTACCGGCGGACCATGCCGTTCTGGCGCCGGCCCTTCTTCGAACTTAAGGTGCTGGCTGTGTGGTTATTTTTGATCTGGGAGCGGATCGGAATAGCCCGCGATGTGGGCGGCGGCGTACAGGACAATAATTTCACTGTCACCGGGGCGAAAGCAGTCGGCAACGACATTGACGTCGCAGAGCTCATCGATATGTGCCTGGCGGAGAATGAGCGGCGCATGAGCCCCTATGACCGGCGTTTGCTGCGACCCCGATTTGTGCCCGCCCTGGCCAGATTGGCGCGCCGTTTCATGCGATCCACACATAAGCCAAACGCCGCCTAAGGTCGGTCCGGCATGAAATTGCGGCTTCTCATCATCGCGGCTCTGGGCGTCGCGCTTGCCGTTTACCTCGTATTTTTTATCGGCGTCGGCGCTGTTATTTCGGCAGCCGTCGCGGTTGGATGGGGCGGTTTCGCGATTCTATGCGCGTACGGGTTGGCCCTATTTTTCGTCCTTGGATTGGCCTGGTACTTGCTGTTGCCTGACCTCAAGGCCGAGAAGTTGTGGGTATTCGTGCGCGCACGAATGGTTCGCGATGCGGCCACTGAGGTGCTGCCCTTTGCGCAATTGGGCGGCATCGTCTTTGGGGCGCGTGCAGCCATCCTCCAGGGGATTGCACCGGCGCAGGCCTTCGCATCGACCATCGTTGATGTGACCACGGAGCTGATGGCGCAGCTTGCCTTTGTAGCGCTGGGTCTTGTGATATTGAGCGTGCATGCGCCGCACAGCGCATTGATCACTGCCTTGGCCGTCGGTTTAGGCGTAGCTGCCATCGGCTGCGGCTTGTTCTTCGCATTGCAGCGCTATGGTCTCTGGATGACGGGAAAGCTCGCGGCGCGCTTGCTGCGCGGCGCGGGTGCCGCTGCCGCGGCCGTTGCCGCCAATTTCGACGCAATCTATCGAGCGCCGGTGCGAGTCGTGTTGTCATCGGCAGTACATTTGGCGGGCTGGATCGCCAGTGCGATCGGCACATGGATAGCTTTTCGCTTGATCGGAACGCGGGTCGAACTGACATCGGTGGTGGCGATCGAGAGTCTGGTATGCGCAGCGCGCAGCGCGGCGGTATTCGTTCCGAATGCGCTGGGCGTGCAAGAAGCCGCTTACGCAGTGCTCGCTCCGCTGTTCGGCGTCGGCGCGGAATTCGGATTGGCGGTATCATTGTTGAAACGGGCGCGCGACATCGCCGTCGGCGTGCCCATATTGCTGGTATGGCAGGCGGTGGAAGGCCAGCGTGCACTTGCAGGCGGTACGACCAGCCATCATTAACAGGTGAAGGCGTGAACCAAGAAGCCCTTCTTGAAGAGCCGCCTCAATCGCCCTATGGCGGTCGCGGCGCCCAGATGTTTCCGCAATTGACGCCCGTGCAGATCGCCCGTCTCGCGGCACACGGTCGAAAGCTGGCCGTACGAAAAGGGGAAGTGCTGGCAGAGCCCGGCGACCGCGTCCCCATGTATGTGGTTTTGTCGGGCAGTCTCGAAATCCTCCAGCCCGGCTTGGACGGAGAGACGCTGTTGGTGGTGCACACCGCGGGCAAATTCTCCGGCGACGTGGGAACCCTTCGGGGTATCAGCACGATGGTGCGCATGCGGGTGCGCGAGGATGGAGAGGTGTTGGCGATCGATGAAGCGCATTTGCGGGCCATCGTTCAGACCGACGCGGAGCTGAGTGAGCTTTTCATGCGTGCCTTCATACTGCGCCGCGTACAGCTCATCACCACCCAAAGCAGCGACGTCATATTGCTGGGTTCAACTCGTACCGCGGGCACACTTCGGCTGCAGCAGTTCCTCACCCGCAATACCTACCCATTCGTCAATCTCGATATTGACAGGGATCAGTCGGTCCGCGATTTGCTGGAGAGATTTCACGTCGGCATTCAGGATCTTCCGGTCGTAGTCTGTCGATCCTCCGTGGTACTGAAGAATCCCAGTAACGAAGAGCTGGCGGCTTGCCTGGGGATGAACCAGCAGATCGATGATG
>JAQGOD010000152.1 GCA_028293775.1 Gammaproteobacteria bacterium | reverse complement strand
GTCAGCCTGCCAACTCATCCGCCACGCGAGGTCTGCCTCGCGCGGTTCGTCCGGAGTCCAGTAGCCGCGAGCGAACATCCCGACGCACCAAGTCAACAGCAAGGCACCCGCCAAGATCAGCGGCGTGCGCCGAGCATTCAAGGTTTCAAATTGCATTTGCTGACTATACTTCACGATGGCCCTTGCCTCGATGATGGCCTCCATTCAAAGTAGTACCTCTTGCATCTGGTTTTGAGCGTGGCGGTCAGCGTGGTGGTAAGCATGGTGGTAAGTGGTTGAACAATTCTGCGACTGGCTCTCGAGGACTTCAGTCAGTGTTGCCTTTCAGTCGGCAAATTGGTTTGTTCCGTTGGTTCAAACGGTGCACATCATCGCGATTGCGATTCTGCTGACTGCCGTTTACGTGCTGAGTTTCCGTCTGGTCGGCCTGACGCGGGGAGGCCGGCCGTTGGCGACCCTCACCGCCAGATCGACCCCTTGGATCTGGGCAGCGCTGTGCGTGCTTTTGCTGACCGGCGCCCTGCTCACTATCACCGAACCCGCGCGCGAGCTGCTCAATTGGGCATTTCGCGTGAAAATGTTGCTGGTGGCGGGGCTGGCGATCATCTTGAGGTTGTTGCAGCTGAGCCTGCGGCGCAACCCCCAATACTGGTCATCATCGCCCGCACGTCGCCGTAGCGCCCGTCTCGTCGGTATCCTCTGCATTGCCGTCGGCGCAAGCATCGTGACTGCCGGCCGTTGGATAGCCTATGTATAGCAAGCAGGTGTAGCGAGTGTCCGTCGAATCAGCGCTGAGTTGGCTTCAAGACCTAAGTTTCCCCACCGAGATTCGCGAATCGCCGTGGTTGTTTCCCACCATCGAAACGGTGCATGTGTTCGCGCTGGTGCTGGTCGTCGGTTCAATCATGACCGTGGATTTGCGGCTCTTGGGTCTTGCCAATCGAGACCGCCCCTTCAGCGAGCTCGCGGCCGAAATGCTGCCGTGGACATGGCTGGCTTTTAGCTTCGCGGCGATTGCCGGCCTCTTGATGTTTTCCTCCAAAGCGCTGATCTACTACGGCAATATTCCATTCCGCTTGAAGATGTGCTGCCTGCTGCTCGCCGGGATAAACATGGTGCTGTTTCACTGGCTCGGGGCGCGCCATCTGCACATCTGGGATAAAGCGCGGCCGCCCCCGTCGGCTAGACTGGCCGGAGGCGCTTCGCTGCTGTTGTGGACGGTGATCGTCGCCGCGGGCCGATGGATCGGATTTACGACTTGAGAAAGCGGGTTTAAAGCCGCGGGATCACGCGTTGCGCCGCGCTTTCTCAATCGGTGCGGCAGTAGGAGTTATGCGTAAGAACGCGCTAATCAACGGTTTGCTGATGCTGCTCCTGCTTGCGATGTTTGCCATTTCTCTTCTGGCGGGCCGCGTATGGCTGCCGGTGGGCGAGGTTTGGCATGGACTGTGGTCGCCGGACGCGAACTTGGCAGCGACCATCATTACCCAACTGCGGTTGCCGCGGGCCGTCTTGGCGCTCGAAGTCGGTGCCGCCCTGGGGTTGTCGGGGGCCGTCCTCCAGGGCTTGACTCGCAACCCTCTCGCGGAACCCGGACTGCTCGGAGTTTCAGCGGGCGCTGCGTTCGGCGCGGTTATCGCTGTCTATTTTGGATTTGCCGCTCAATTTACGATCGCCGCCCCCGTACTCGGTCTGCTCGGCGCGGTGCTCGCGAGTCTCGCGACCTTCGCACTCGGCCGCGGCGGGGGAACCATCACATTGGTGCTCGCGGGTGCCGCCGTGTCCGCCCTGGCCGCGGCCGGTATCTCCTTGGCGCTCAACCTTGCGCCCAACCCGTACGCGGCGTATGAAATCATGACCTGGCTGATGGGCTCATTGGCGGACCGAAGCTGGCTGCACGTGCTCTTGGTGACGCCCTTCATTTTGATAGGTTGCGTGATGCTGATCATGACCTCGCGTGGGCTCGATGCATTGGCCTTGGGCGAGGCTCAAGCCCAGAGCTTGGGCGTAAACCTTCGAGGATTGTACGTGTTGGCCCTGTTTGGCACGGCCTTGGCCGTTGGCGCATCTACTGCCGTAACGGGAATCGTCGGCTTTATCGGATTGGTGGCACCGCATTTGGTGCGTCCGCTCGTGGGACATCAGCCGAGCCGCATACTGTTGCCTGCGGCGCTCGGGGGAGCACTGCTGCTGTTGTTCGCCGATGTCGCAACACGCTTGATCCATGTCGGTGCCGAAATGAAGCTCGGTGTGGTGACCAGCCTCATTGGGACACCGTTTTTCTTCTGGCTCGTCGTGCGGCTGCGCAGGACAGCGCCGTAACACTTAAGGAGAATTCCCGTGACAGAGCATGTGTTGGTGGAAAAGTCCGATAAATTGCTGGTTCTCACCTTGAACCGGACGGATAAGAAGAATGCATTGACCCGCGCCATGTACCAGACGCTGGCCACGGAAATCGCCGCTGCGGATACGGATCCCAATATTCGCTGCATCTTGGTTCTCGCCAATGGCGACATGTTCACCGCCGGCAACGATCTTGCTGATTTCGCGGCCATCGGCAACGCCACCGCAGCGCCTAACCCTCAGGATGCCAACCCGCTTCTAGCCGCGCTGGCTCGAGCGCGGACGCCGATCGTGGCGGCGGTCAACGGCCGGGCGGTGGGAGTGGGGGTTACGATGCTGCTCCATTGCGATATGGTTCTGGTTTCAGATGATGCGTTGCTCAGCACGCCTTTCGTCAATCTCGCCTTGGTTCCCGAGGCCGCATCCAGCCTGCTTATGCCGCTGCGCATCGGTCATGTGCGCGCGTTTGAAATGTTCGTTCTCGGCGAACCGGTAACCGCGGAAAAGGCTGTGAGCTGGGGGATCGCGAATCGGGCTCTGCCCGCTGCTGAATTGCGCGCCGCTGCTCGCGCCACAGCGGCTGCCATCGCGGCGCGAGCGCCTGCCGCCGTCGTTTCCACCAAAACCCTGATGCGCGAAGAGTCGGTATTGCTGGCGCGCATGAGCCAAGAATCGGCGCATTTCGTGCGGCAGCTCAAGTCCGCGGAATTCAAAGAGGCCTTTACCGCATTCTCGGAGCGGCGAGCGCCGGATTTCAGCAAGTTCGGGTAAACCATGCACGGCCTCTGGCGAATAGCGTTCGGATGGATATTGATTCTCGGCGTTGCGGCGGCCTGTGCCGCTGAGACGGGGGAGGAGGGGCCGCGCCACGTCATGTCCCTCAGCATGTGTACCGACGATTTGTTGCTCGAGCTGTTGCCGGCGGACCGTATCGCTTCGGTCACTTACTATGCGCGCAGTCGCGCCAATTCCTACCAATGGCCCCAAGCTGCTCATGTGCCCATCAACTCGGGCACCGTGGAGGAGGTGCTCGCCGAAAA
The DNA here is from genome assembly GCA_028293775.1 of Gammaproteobacteria bacterium. Next base: position 2,380 of record JAQGOD010000152.1, on the reverse strand, counting down.
ACCCGACCTCGTGCTGGCGGGCACCTACACGACGCCGGCCGCCCGGGCGCTTCTCAAAAAACTCGGCATGCCGCTGTTGGAAATTCCGCCGGCGGTAAATTTCGACCAGATCAGACAGGTCACGCGTCAAGTTGCGCGGGCGCTCAAGCGCGAGGCGGTTGGGGAAGCGCTGATCGCGCAAATGGATTCCACCTTGCAAGGACTGGCTGAGTCCAGGCCCCCGCAAACCATTCGCGTGGCGGCTTGGGGAGAGGGCGGCTCGATTCCCGGTAAGGGCACGTTGTTCGATTCGATCTTGAATGCAGCCGGCGGGACCAACATCGCCGCTTCCCTCGACAGCGCCTACACGTCTTTCGACCTCGAACAGTTGCTGATGGCGCGTCCCGACGTCCTGGCGTACGCCAGCAATATCACCGATACACCGGGACTCAATACCAATCTGGCGGAGCACCCGCTGCTTTTGAAACTTTACTCGGCGCGCAAAGTGACGTACCCCAGTGCTCTTTACAGTTGTGGTGTGGTTGAGAGTGCACAGGCGGCTGTGGCACTGCGTGCCAGTTTGTTGCAGGCGATGCGAGCGGGGCCGTGAGTACTCTCGATGCGACTGCGATTTTCGTGCGGCGCGGCCGCGTCATTCTTGATCAGGTTTCGCTGCAGGCCGAGTCTGGAGATTTTGTCGCAGTCATCGGGCCCAACGGCGCCGGCAAATCCACACTTCTGTCGGTGCTCGCAGGCTTGATCAAGCCCGATTCAGGCGACGTGCGGCTAGACGGGCTGGCCATTCAGGCTCTGTCCGGCAGGAAATTGGCGCAGCGCCGCGCCTACCTGCCGCAGAATCCTCGTTGCGAATGGCCCATTTCGGTGGAACGCTTGGTGGCGCTGGGATTGACGCCGACGCTGCCGGCCTTCGGCGGGCTGCCGTCGAGCTTTGCGCCTCGGATCACCCGTGCGCTGGAAGCCTGCGACTTAGCAGCCCACCGCGATCAGCCGGCGACGACGCTTTCGGGCGGCGAATTGGCGCGCGCCATGCTGGCTCGGGCCCTGGTCGCGGACCCGGACGTGCTCATTATCGATGAGCCGCTGGCCGGTCTCGATCCAAAGCACGCGTTGGATACGGCACGGCGGCTACAGGGGCTGGCACGCAGCGGCAAGCTGGTCATTGCCTCCGTTCATGACCTGACGCTCGCGGGCCGCTATTCGAGCCGGATCTTCGCACTGGCAAACGGCCGGGTGCAAGGCGACGGCGCCACCGAAAGTACGCTGACGCCCGCGTTGATACGCTCAGCCTTCGATGTCAATGCATGCGTCTCAGGCGAGCAAGGCGCGCTGTATGTCGACTACGTCGGCCCACCGTGAGTCCGAAGCATCAGATCAGTGGGGCGGTCCCGTGAGCGTGGTGAAGGCGGCCGTGAAAAGCAGAATGAGCATACCTAGGACTATTTCGATCTGAATCGATCGTCGAAAGCGATGCACCGCATTGCCGCGGGACTGAAGGAGTCTCGGCGTTAGGTACAATCTGTTAAAACCCGCGATGCAAAGCAGCACCGCGACGCTCAGCAGCTTGAGAACCATCAGGCGCCCGTAGTCGCTGCTCCAAAACAGCGCGGCGTTTTGGATGAGAGTCCAGAACAGCAAAGCCCCTGCGCTCAACAACAGTGCGACCAGCCCTAAGGCTATTTTGCCGAATCGCGCAGCGATTGCGGCGAATTGCGAATCCGCGCCGCCCCGCGCGACGATCAACAGCGGCGCCAACGCACCCAGCCAAAAGGACGCGCACGACAAGTGCAGGCACAGCAATAGGGTGGGCGCCGCGCCCGGCAACGCGTGCACGTGTCCCACGAGGGCGAACGACATGGAGGCAATGAGCGCGCCGATGAAGGCCAACGCCAGTAGCCGGCGATTGACAGAGAAGACGGCGGCGGCCGCAAGGCATGACCCCGCGATCCGGGCAGCGATTGCGCGACCTTCTCCGGCGCCCAAGATCATGGCTACAAAGCCGCTATCGAACATCCCCGCAACCTCGCCGCTCATCGAGGCGCTGCCCAGGGCAACGCGCACGCAACTGGCGAGTGCCGAGACGAGAAGCAGAGTGCCGACCAGGCGTCGAATGCCCACGCGCTGCGGCTCTTGCAGCAACATGCCGCTGTAGGCGAGAAAGAAAATCGCGCCGGCCGCACCGAGAGTGGCTGCGTAGGTGATCGCCTTCGCGCACACCGCCGCGGCGTCCCAGCCATTTATTTCCAAGCGTCGAGCCTTTCAGTTCCCGCGGCTAGCCCGTGATCGAGAAAGCAAAGGAACCCTTCGTCACGTGTCCATCGTCCGCCGCGACGGCGGTCCATTGCACCGTATAGTTTCCCGCGGCAAGCGCCGGGAGCGGGAA
>JAQGOD010000126.1 GCA_028293775.1 Gammaproteobacteria bacterium | reverse complement strand
CTTCTTCCCTATACGTGATCAAGACCAGCGCTCCAACGCGCGAAATCCGCCGAGCGAGAAAACGGATCAGATCCAAAGTCGCTGTATCGGCCCAGTGCACGTCTTCAAGAATGAGAATGGAGGGTTTGGCATGACGAGACAGCAGCTGCAGCAGAGACTCAAAGGCTCGGATGTGATCGGCGCCGAATTCGAAGGATTCGCCGGAGGCACGGGCGATGTCCCGAAGCGGCAACAACACCTCGGGTGTGGACAGATTTTCGCAGGCTCCCCAATATACCCGCGCATCCTTGGCGTGGCCGGCGACGAAGCGCTCGGTAAGCGCCGTTTTGCCTGCGCCCGCCTCAGCGGCAATGGCAATCAGCCGGCCTCTGCCCTCGCGCGCCCGCGCCAAGGCATTGACCAAACGCTGCAATTGTTCATCCCGCTCAAGTAGCTCGATGACGCGCCCCACGACTTAACCGCTAGGGTATGCTGCCATTTCGCCGGGCTGCTGCCTACGCTCAGGGACTGCGGGTTTTGAAAAACGTGACGGGCCTGATCAAGCTTTCGATGGCTTTTGCTACATTCTTGCCACCATGAATACCCCACCGGCACCCCAAGACCCCCGTCGCGAGCTGCAAACACTGCTCGCCTCGCGCTTGGCCCTCATCGTGGTCGAGTCGCGCGAGGAGTCCCGAGTGCTGACGCTGGTGCGGGAAGCGAGCCTTCAAGTACGGCAGGGCCGTGGCTGGGGCGTGTTTCAATGGACCGTGACCGAGGGTCTGCAGCGCGTGGATATCGATATGGGCGGTCCGCAGCGTACCTTGTCCGACCCGGAGCAGCTCCTGAAGCACCTCAAGGCCACGTCGATGCCGGGAATCTATGTGCTGCTCGACTTTCATCCGTACCTTAAAGAACCGGTGAACGTAAGGCTGCTCAAAGACATCGCCTTAGGGTACGCGCAGGTGGCGCGCACCGTTGTGTTGATGAGCTACGAAGTCACACTGCCTGAGGAACTTGAGCATCTCGCGGCGCGTCTGCATCTGGCGCTGCCCTCGCCCAATGAGCGCCTCATGATCATCACGCGCGTGGTGCGTGAATGGACGGCGGCAAATCCGAGCAAGCCCTTGCACTTGGAGCCTGAGGTCGTAAAGAGACTGGTCGAGAATCTCAATGGACTGTCGGCATCCGATGCCGAACGCCTCGTGCGCCATGCGATCTTCGACCATGGCGCGTTGACCATGTCGGACTTTCCGGAAATGCTGACCGCCAAGTACGAGCTTCTCAATCGCGGCGGCACCTTATCTTATGAACCGGCCACCGCAAAGATCACCGACCTTGGCGGCATGCAGAATCTTCGCCGCTGGCTCAATACCCGCAAGCCGGCCTTCGACGGCAGCGCCCCGGAACTCGATCCGCCCAAAGGCGTGCTGCTGCTCGGTGTCCAAGGTTGCGGTAAGAGCCTGGCCGCACGCGCCGCCGCGGGTATTTTAGGCGTCCCGCTGGTGCGCCTGGATTTCGGCGCGCTCTACACCAAATGGCAAGGCGAATCCGAGAAGAACTTGCGCGACTCTCTGCAATCGGCTGAAGGGCTGGCGCCCTGCGTACTTTGGGTGGACGAGATCGAGAAGTCGCTGGCGGAAGGTGAAGGCGATAACGGCGTGTCGCGGCGGGTGCTCGGAACCTTTCTCACTTGGCTCGCTGAGCAGCGCTCACGCATTTTCGTCGTGGCCACGGCGAACGATGTCACTTCCCTGCCGCCGGAACTGATCCGCAAGGGTCGCTTCGACGAAATTTTCTTCGTCGACCTGCCCGGCCGCGATGCGCGCGCTGAAATCCTAACCATCCACGCGCGCAAGCGGGGCCTGCTATTGAATCCGCAAGAGCTGGCCGCACTCGCCAACCGCTGCGAGAGCTTTTCAGGCGCCGAGATCGAACAGGCCATCGTCGCAGCCCTTTACAGCGCGCATGCCGCGAAACAGCCGGTTACGGCGGCACTGATCGCGCACGAGATGCAGGCGACGCGGCCCCTGGCCATCGTCATGGCCGAGAAAGTGGCCGCACTGCGCGCCTGGGCCAGCGGACGCACGGTATCGGCCGACTGAACGGCACAAGGTGCGGGTTGCGTCCATATGGGCGACAATGCGCGACACACATTAAAGAGTACCGGGGAGTACCGTTGACTCACGCAGCAATTGTCGGCTGGGGCAAATGCCTACCGCCGTCCATTTTGACCAATCAGGACCTGGCAACCTTCCTGCCCACCGATGATGAATGGATTACCACTCGAACCGGCATGAAGGAGCGACGCATATCGCACGTGCCGGGCATCGAACTGGCCATTACCGCGGCGCGCCGCGCCATCGATTGCGCGGGCATGCGTGGCGAGGACATCGAACTGGTCATTTACGGCAGCTGCAGTAATGACGAGACGGTTCCCAACAGCGCATCGGGCGTACAGCAGCGCATTGGCGCGACTCAAGCGGCATCGTTCGACGTCAACACTGCCTGTACCAGCTTCATGTATGGCCTCTCGATCGGCTCATCGATGATCAAGAGCGGCATTGTCAAAAATGCGCTGGTCATCGGCGTGGAGCTGATATCTCAATACATGGACTGGGACAATCGCAACGTCGCCGTACTCTTCGGCGACGGCGCAGCGGCCATGGTGCTTCAGGAGTCGCCGCAGGAGACTGGTGTCATTGCCGAAAAGCTCCAGTGCTATGCGGACGCGCGGCAAATCCTGCGCGTGCGGGGCATGGGCACCATGTACGCGAATCTCGGCGTGCCGTTCGGACAGACCCGATGGGACTTTGACGGTCAAGAAATATTTCGCAAGGCCGTGCAAGGTATGAGCGAGGCGAGCCTCGACGTGATGCGCCGCGCAGGCGTCACCATCGACGATGTCGCACTGGTGGTACCGCATCAGGCGAACCTGCGCATCATCGATGCGGTGGCAAAACGCGCCGGAGCCGGCGCCGACAAAGTTTTTTTGACCGTGCAGAAATACGGGAATATGAGCTCGGCAACTGCGCCGGTTGCGTTGGTCGAGGCGGTGGAAGAAGGCCGCGTGCCTCCCGGCGGTTTAGTATTGATGCCTGCCTTCGGCGGCGGGCTGACCCTCTCCTCGCACTTGATTCGCTGGGGCGAGCGCATCACCCCACTACGTATAAGCGATGCTGAGTTGCCGCCTAGCCCCAAGACCGCACTGGAAATCGTGAATGAAATCCGCGCGCAGAAACACCTGGGCGAGGCTGCCGCGGCTCGCTTCGACACTTTGAAGTTTCCGGAAAATCACGCCGGCTAACG
>JAQGOD010000373.1 GCA_028293775.1 Gammaproteobacteria bacterium | reverse complement strand
GTCGATGAGAAGCTCGAATTGGTCGGTCTCACCCAGTGGTCAGAACGCTATGTCGGAGAATTGTCCGGAGGTATGCAGCAGCGTGTGGGATTGGCGCGTGCGTTCGCAACGGACGCCGATATTCTGTTGATGGACGAGCCCTTCTCGGCCCTCGATCCGCTTATTCGCGGCAAGTTGCAGGACGAACTGCTTCAGCTTCAGGCCCGTGTCAAAAAGACGATCTTGTTCGTCAGTCACGATTTGGACGAAGCGCTGAAGCTCGGCGATCGCATCTCGATCCTGCAGAACGGCCGAATCATCCAGACCGGCACCGCCGAAGACATCGTCTTGGCGCCGGCCGATGAGTACGTCGCTGAGTTCGTGCAACACATGAACCCTCTCACCGTGCTTACCGGCAGCATGATCATGCAGAGACGCGAGCAATTGTCGGGCGCCGGAGCCGTCGTGTGGCTGGATGCCGCGCGTCGCTACCAGCTTTCCTTGAATGCGATCGATGAGGTCTTGGGATTGACGCTGGACGGCGTCGAACAAGCCCTGCGGCACGTTGGCGAGGATGTGGATTGTGGGCTTACCGCGCCCGGATTGGTGGTCGCGCCGGCCTCGATGTCTCTTAAATCCATCATTCAACTGCGCCATCTCTCGGGCCATCCCATATTGGTCGCCGAAGATGGCAAGCTACTTGGCGTTTGCGGCGAAGGTGAGATTATTCGCGCCCTTGCCGGCAGGTAGCACTTGGGCGAGAGCTTCAGTTCACCGTCGTAGCGACGGGCGTCGAAGCAATGCCGTTGGCCACAACGACGAGCGAACTTGCGCCGGCTTCTGCGCTCATCGGAAGGTCGAAGAATGTCGAGACTATTGTGCTGCCGGTTGCGACGCCCATGCTGCTGTGGCCGTGCGTTCTCGCGTAGATGACGTGACCGGACGCCGTATTGGTGATACGCACCAATGGATAATTGGTGGCAGCGCTGAGTTCGTCTCCGAAAGCGGCGGCCTGCGACAGACCGTTGAACTGCGTGCCTGAAATGGCGTAAGCGGAGCCGCGCGTGACGGTCGCTGGTGCATTGGCAATCGCGGGGGCCCAGGCGGGGTTGGGGCTGCCATTGCCGCTATAAATGCTCGTGATGCCCCCGGTCACAAGCGCCTGCCCATTGGGCAGGGGCAAAACGAAATACTGCGTATTGCCGGCATTGTTTGGCAAAGCCCCGGTGATCGACAGGGTGGCGCCGTCGTATTCGTAGAATGTGCCCGAGTCTGCGGCGATCAGCACATGACCTGAGGGCAGCAAGGCGGCGCTCGCATCGGCTGCGTCGTCGCCGGCGTGAAAATCCGGTCCCGCCCTGAAGGTGCCCGAGCTCGCGGGCGTCGGGCCGGGGGTATAAATGGCGGTGTGAGCCACCGCTCCGCTAACCGCGGCACCGGTGGCGAACACCGTGCCATCGGGCAGCAGAATGGCAGGCCCGATCTCGCCGGGTGGATAATAGGTGCCGGCCGCACCCGGACCGTAGGTGACACCGCCAACAACTTGCACCGGCGCCGGGCCATAGGTTAAGCCCCCGGGTGTGCCGGAAGGAGATGAAAGTAACGCCGGTGTAGTGCCATCGCTGTACCATTTCGCGGCGATCGGGTCGTAATGTTCGGCGTGAAGCGGATTGCCGACATCGATGGTGAAAAACTCCCCGCCCGGTAATAAGGTCCAGCCCTCTTCGGCGAAATCGTCCGCCTTACCGGTGGCCGGCACCGAGACCCAAGTCAAGCTGACTGGGTCGAGGCGCCACATGGTCCGTCCCAATTTAGTTCCAAAGACGAAGCTGCCATCGGGCTGGATCGCCGAAGACGGATCACCAATGTAGTCGACGCCGGGCGGCGCGCCGATCATTGTCCAACTGTCGGCAACAGGGTCATACACGGCGGACATGTTGGTCAGTCCGCTGGGCGCGAAGGGCAAACTGTAATTGTTCTGGTTATATTCGCCGCCGACAAATAACACTCGGCCATCGGCGAGCACGGCCTGCGCACCATCCGACGGCGCGTAACCCGGGGGTGGGCTCGAAAGTTGGCGCCACGTGCCGTTGGCATAGCTACCCTGCGAGTCCGGCGTCAGATTGTAGAATACGCCGGCATCATTGATTGACTGCATCATTACAGTGCCGTTCGTCAGTAACAGACTCAAGAATCCGGGCTTGGGCGGCTGATTTACTAGAGCGGTGAAAGGCACGATGGTGCAGGTGACAGCCACATCAGTCACGTTCGCGTTGCCCACGGTGCCGGAACCGTTCGTGACCAGACAATTCTGCGTGGGCGAGGACGGCTGAGCCGCCACGGTCACTGAATAAACGGCGCCGGTTCGGAGGCCAGCGGCAAAGGTGAATGCACCTGAGGCGACCACGGCGACGTCGGGGCCGCCGGTGTTCTGCAAAACCAAGCCAGACCCGCTGAGTCCAGAGACCATGCCGCCGACCGTGTAAGTGGTCATCGGCCCGGATGAACCGCTACCGCCGCATGCAAAAAGGAGCGGACATAGCATCGAGGCGGCGGGAACGAACGCGCGAACTACTTGGCCCACGGCAACCCGCCAGTATCCAACTCGGCGATGTGTCCGTAGAGCGCGAGCAGGCGGTTTACTTGGGATTTATGATTGTCCAACAATCCTGTGAGCGTCGTTGGACGAAAACCCGATAAGGCGTAACACGTCCATATACCGTCCGGGGTAACGGAGATAAAGAGCGCAGTGTGCAAGTCCCCCGGCTCGAACAGAGTCAGTAGGAACCGCCGGACTTTATTCGCATTTGCGATATCGACGACAATGCGATCCGGGCTCCGCTCGATGACTTTCATGCGATAGAGCACCGGATCCGATGAGCGATTGTCTTGCTCGGTAAAGAATAAATCACGGCCAACTTGTATCTCCGCGGGCGTGTAATCCGATCGCATGTTGTTGGGCGGTGACCCTTCGACGGCAAAAGCGCTCTTGATGAGCGGTTCCAGGCGATTATCCGTGACCGACCAATAGTGCATTCCTTTGTATGTGGAAATGGCTCCAATCCGACTGAGCACGGCATCCATCCCCGCAGCTTGAAAAGTACCGACAACGGCAGCAAATGCCGTAAATTGTTGTAACCCCCAGCCAACACATGGCTGCAGTGTCCACTCGTGCGGCAACTCGGTGCGTGTCCATGCTGCCACGCTCGGCGGCGAACCGGCGACGGCCGAAGACGGCCAAAGGGGTGCTGCGCATGAGGGGAACGGTTCTGGCCGCGGGTCCGCTAAGACAGGGCCAGCAAGCGCGCAGGTAATCAACACCGCCATCGCGAAATGAGGAAGGAACATGCAGCCCCTATGGAGTCCTGCTTCCGACCACCGGACGATGGCGCAAGGCGTCCGCACACGGCTCGTCCTCATCGGCCGGCACCTTCGGTGTGTACGCGTAGTGATCGCCGGTCTCGAGCCGTAACGCCTTGAGTCGCGCCACGAGCTTCCGCGTCAGTTCAGCAGCGGCGGCCCTCTGCAAAAATTCCCTTCGTGTCTTAAGTACCCCACTAAAACGCGAATCACCGTCGCCGGTTGCCGACCGCCCTCCACACTTCGCTCTCGTGTAGCGCAATTTGTCACTCATTCTCGCGCATTATAGTCCACGCGGCGAACCGCGTCCTCGGGCCCTGCTCCGCTAACTTCTTGAATAGTCACGTCCAGTATCGGCGCAAGCCGAATACTGGATGAAATTTCCCGTGGCGATACAAACGCGTTGACGTATCTTCCTCCCATGCCCTCGGCAAATAGACTAGACATGATTGGTGCGGAAAAGGAGCCGCCATTTTGCGGCAACCCAGGATGTGTTTTATGCGTTCGCCCGGGCGATCCCGGCGTTTGCGGTACCGGTAACTGGGTGCAGCTCAGCGATGGCAGGATTATCGGGCCGCCAAGTTTATAGACAGATGTATATCCTGAGGAGCACTAGGAATGATTGAGCAGGAACCGAGGCAGGTGCGCGCGGAGTTCGCGGAGAGACTTCGGGTGGAAGTGCCAATTACTTCCGATGCTCTTGTCCGTGGCGTATCGAAGGTCGCCAAGGCGCGATTCGTGTCACCGGCTGGCATCTATCATTGCGATGGCGCCCGCACGGAGAACAACAACGATCTCCTGAAACGATCATTTTCCCAACAGGGCCAAGAACGCGTTCGGCGGTTGCGACGGGACGTCCACGTACCGGGCTCGGATTGTTGGTTGCATGGTTCGGGATATTGTTTGTCGGTGGTGTGACAGGAGAGCCCTCAAGCTGATGGCTTCGTCATCATCGCTCGGCTCCTCTGTCGGCG
>JAQGOD010000099.1 GCA_028293775.1 Gammaproteobacteria bacterium | reverse complement strand
TAACGCCTTGTGGTCATCTAACCGACTCGGCCGAGAAATTCTACAACTCCGCATGCGAGGAGGCAGACCGGCTTGTCACAGGTTTAGGCCTCGACGGCGCCAAGAGTATCCTGGACATCGGCTGCGGTGTCGGCCGTCTGCCGATCGGGTTACTTGCCCGCAGTGCTCCGTTTTCGTTTTACCTTGGCGTGGACGTGGACAAGACGCGGCTCGATTGGTGTCTGAACAACTTGATGCCGGAAGACCTACGGTTGCATTTCAAGTTCATCGACATGCACAATGCGCGATATAATCCGGGCGGACGCGAGAAGCTGAACCTTGCGCTACCGCCGGACTGCATCGATATCGTTTATGTCTATTCGGTTTTTTCGCATCTGGAGGAACAGGATGCGCGGGAATATCTTGGCGTCATTGCAAGGCTGCTGCGGCGAGGCGGCACCTGCTTCCTGACAATGTTTGTTGCCGACGGGGTAGCTCCGGTAACGGAAAATCCGCAAGGCTATGGACCATTTGAATGGGTAGGGCGCTTGCATTGCGTCTTGTACGAGAAAAGCCACTGGCTCGAAATGGTCGCCTCGTCAGGGCTGCAAGTGGCCGGCGAGATACCCATGGTAAATGCGGATATGCAAACGGGGTACCTGCTCACGCACGCGCGGTAGCGCGATCCGTTTCGCCGACGGGCGATTTGCGCCAGAACGCGCCACGTTCGTCGATCCAGACGATTTGCTCGGTGATGTCATGGCGGCTGCGAAAATCGGTTACTGCTAGGCGGCAGTGGGGCTGATCGTAATCATCTATGATCGTAAATCCGCCTGGCGAAAGCTTGTGATAAAGCGAGTCCAGGGCCTGAATGGTTGATTCATACATATCGCCATCCAGCCGCAGAATTGCCAGCTTCTCGATCGGCGCGGCTGGGAGTGTGTCCTTGAACCAGCCCTTCAAAAAGATGACCCTTTCGTCGAGCATGTTGTATCTGGAAAAATTACTTTTTACTTCCTCCAGCGGTACTGCGAGCGTTTTTATGATGTGGTGGGTGTCGCCCGCATCGGCAGGATACGCATCGGGATTCGGCGGCGGCAATCCGGCAAACGAGTCCGCCACCCAAACCCGGCGATCCAAATCGCCATACGCGGCCAGAATGGCGCGCATGAAAATACAGGCGCCGCCTCTCCAAATGCCGGTTTCGATCAGATCACCCGGAATATCATCCTCAAGAACCTGAACAACCAGCCGCCGCAGATTGCGCATTCGGGTGAGCCCGATCATCGTCGGCGCGCGTGAGGGCCAGTCGGCTCCTCGAAGACGGGCCTGTTCATCATATTTGTCTGACACCGGTGGCAGCGGGGTATGCGCGGGAACGATTCCGACATCCTCAGAAATGCTGCCCGTCAACGTTTGCTCCAGAAGATCCAGGTACAAATCGGTGACCGGTTGCGGCGGAGACGGTCTCTCGGCTTTTCCAATGCGCAAATAGACATCGGGAATCGCCTTGAACAGCGCTTTGAAATTCCTCGGCCAATCGCCCATGATATGGGTTCCTCTTTAAGCAAAGCCAGGCGGCGTTGCGCAATCGTCCTGTTGGCGGGAACCGTCGCGTCCTCTGCCGCCGAATTGGCCTCGGCTCGCCACCGGCTGTGCGCCGCTGCCTGGACTGTCGACGGCGAATGGCTCCGCGAAGATCGAATTGATCGCACCCGCAGCCGGCCGACCGTAGCAGGGTCGTCGGCCGATGGTTACTTGTACCTTGAGCGGACCTGGCGACGGTCAGTTCTTGTTTGTGCCATAAACGAAATCAGGCTTCTCGTCGATCACGCCGCCGCGCCGTTTAGCAATGCCTGCTTCCCTCGATTAGCCGTAAGAGCAACTATACTCCGGCCGCAGATAGATGGTGCTGCCCGTCTGGATGTCTGGCCGGCAAGACCTGCGTCACCGCTCATGGACAGGGTGCACCACGCCAACGGAGAGGCATCTCCTTGGACGGCATAAGCAGGCACGCATCCGGGGAACGTTGCACCGCAGCAATGGCCTGGGTTTCGATGTACCACCCCCATCTGATGCTGGTCTTCATGAAAGCGCCGCAATGCGGGCTTTTTTCGACAACTCGGGGACTTCCGGCGGGTCTGTCGGCAACCAGAGATTAACCCTTTAGGCTCATTCTACCGTCAGGCACCAAAGGTGAGTGGCGATCATGCGTCGACTGTTGCGTTCCATCTCTTTTGTCGCGGTTGCTTGCATGCCGCTGGCCGCCGGTACCCATTCGGCGGCGGCGGCCGGTGATTGCCGGCCGGGCGCCATCGAACGATTGCGCGTCTCGGCGCCCGAGGGGTTCGCCATCTACCAGGCGATCAAGGACAAGAAGTTCTTTCTCAGCTGGATCAGCTGCGGTGAGGCGCAGCGCGGCCTGCCGACGGCGGTGCACGAATCCGTGCACTACATCACGGCAGAGGCCGATGCATTTCCGCTGGTCCAGGGCGGTCAATTGAAGCGGCCGCATGAAGTGTCCGCATTCTTTGCGCCGTCGCTGATCGCAGGAAAATTCAAGGCAAGCGATTTCGTCACGACCTACCTGCGGCCGGGCAGTTCCAGCTCGTCGACCGATTTCCTCTATCTGCTCGATGAGCTCAATGCCTACACCCACGATCTCAACACCGCGGTAAATTTGAGCCATCCGCGCGCCCCCATTGAAGCGGGCGATGAAGTCGATCATCGTGACGGGCTCGCGGCGCTAATGGCGTTCGTGGCGCTTTATGCCGAGCGGGCGGAGCAAAGCGAGCCTGCGACCTGGAATGGCTTGCTTGAACCGCGCGTCGCAAAGACCGTGTCGGAGCTGTGGGGACGCGCCGAAAAGGTGATGGCGTCTTCGTGCGGCATCCCGAATTTCGGCACCGAGGACAAATCCCTCATCCGCCAGTTCTGCCAAAGCGGGCCGCAAGCTTCCTTGCAAAAAATCCTCGGGCGGGCGCCGGTCTGCCCGACCGCGTGCCTGAAGGCCACGGTCGCCGCGCGCGAGGGCAAACCGAACTAAACCCGCCGTGCAAAAAGACGCGCGGCAGCCAGGCTGCCGCGCGCCGTTCAACAAATGCCTGCTTCCGTCAATAGCGCCGATGGGAAGAGCAAGCACAATGCGGCCGGAGATGGACGACACTGCTCGTCACGTATCTCTTGGGCGGCAGCCACTGCGTCACCCGCACATGGATCGGGCGCACCACGGCGACGATCCTGGTATGCACGCGGGTCACCTTGCGAATGTGGTAGATCGGCTGGATCCGTGTCACATGCACATAACGTTTCGTGCGATGCACGTACCTGGTGCGCCACACGTCGCGGGTATGCCTAATGTATTTATGCACCTTCTTGGTCGAGTAGCTGTATGAGGGCTTGCTATACCCACAACAACCGGATTTGCCGTAGCCGGCGCTTGCGGTGGCCGCAGAGCCGACGAGAACCCACCCCATGATCGCTACAGCAGACAGTGCGGTTACAAACTTCAACATGTTACCCCCCTATCACTCATGAACAAAAACAACGTCGCGACTAATGCCGCAACTTATGATAGTAGCTTGCGTCGCGGCGAAGCAACTCTCCTATGTTGAAATCAGGG
>JAQGOD010000075.1 GCA_028293775.1 Gammaproteobacteria bacterium | reverse complement strand
GGCGGCAATCCGATGATGTACATCAACCTCATCTGGGCATGGGGCCATCCCGAAGTGTATATATTGGTGCTGCCTGCTTTTGGCATTTTTTCCGAGGTAATCGCGACATTTTCCGGCAAGCCCTTGTTCGGCTACCGCTCGATGGTGATCGCGACGATGGCCATCTGCATGTTGTCTTTCATGGTATGGCTGCATCACTTCTTTACCATGGGCGCGGGCGCCAATGTGAATGCCTTCTTCGGCATCATGACCATGATTATCTCGGTGCCCACCGGAGTGAAGGTTTTCAATTGGCTGTTCACCATGTATGGCGGAACAGTCCGCTTCACCTCGCCCATTCTTTGGTCCTTAGGATTCATTGTGACTTTCGTGATCGGGGGCATGACCGGCGTGCTGCTGGCCATTCCCCCGGCGGATTTCGTGCTTCACAACAGCCTGTTCCTCGTCGCCCACTTTCACAACGTGATTATCGGCGGCGTTTTGTTCGGCGCCATGGCCGGATATACCTATTGGTTCCCGAAAGCCTTCGGCTTCACGCTCGATGAACGCCTGGGCAAGGCATCCTTCTGGTGCTGGTTCATCGGATTCTATCTCGCCTTCATGCCGCTCTACGCCCTAGGGCTAATGGGTGCGACACGACGTATGCAACACTACGCCGACACTTCTTGGCAGCCTCTCATGCTAGTCGCATTCGTGGGCGCGCTGGTCATACTCACAGGTGTGATTCTTACCATCGTGCAGCTCGTCTATAGCATCAGGACGCGAGAGCGGCGACGCGATGTCAGCGGCGATCCGTGGAACGGTCGCACGCTCGAGTGGTCGACGCCCTCGCCGCCGCCGCCGTGGAACTTCGCCAGGCTGCTGAAGGTGCATGACATCGATGCATTCTGGAGCATGAAAAATGGCCCCGATGAATTGCGTCCCATCGAGGTGGAAGATCACGAGCCCATCCACCTTCCCCTGCCGAGCCCGCTCGGCTTCGCGACCGCTTTCTTCGCGGTTATCTTAGGGTTCGCGCTCATCTGGCACATCTGGTGGTTGGCGATCCTGGGTCTGATCGGTGCGCTCGGGCTGCTGCTGAAGCATTCGTGGCGCATGGATACCGAGACGGAGGTATCTGCACAGCAGATTGCGAAATTTGATAGAAATCCAAACCGGGCGATTCCATGAGCGAAGCCCTCTCGCACGGCATCCCAATCTCGGAGCGCGGCCCTGCGTCGACCCGCGTTGTCGTGAGCTATGGTTTCTGGCTGTTCTTGCTGAGCGATATCGTCATTTTTTCAGGGCTGTTCGCCGCTTACGCCGTGCTCTCGCAGCGCACGGCCGGGGGCCCCACCGGCGCGCAGTTATTCGACCTGCGTCATGTGTTCGTCGAAACCGCATGCCTGTTGCTGTCCAGTTTCACCTGCGGCCTCTGCATGATCGCGCTGGAACGGCGTTCGACGCGAATGCTTTACGTCTGGAGCGCGGTGACCTTGGTACTCGGTGCATCGTTCATTGGCCTGGAATTATCCGAGTTCCTCTCCATGTTCTCGCAGGGCATCAATCCCAGCCGCAGTGCCTTTCTGTCGGCCTTCTTTGCACTGGTCGGCACTCACGGGCTGCACGTCACGGTCGGCCTCTGTTGGTTGCTGATCATGATGGCGCAAGTGGCGAGCCTAGGACTGCGGCCGAAAATTGAACGCAGATTGGTGTGCTTCAGCCTATTCTGGCACGCGCTGGATCTGGTATGGATCGGCGTGTTTACGATTGTCTATCTTGGAGCGCGAACATGAGTCACGAGGCGCCCGCGGGCGAGACTGATGAGGGCAACACCAGCCTGCAGAGCTACTTGTTGGGACTTGGATTGGCCATCCTATTGACCCTGGCTTCCTTTGGCGCAGCGCTCACCCACTTTGTGTGGGCACCCGGCTTAGCCGTCTTGCTTGCTGTGCTCGCCATTGCCCAGATGGGCGTGCACCTGGTTTTCTTCCTCCATGTCAGCAGCTCGCCCGCCTCCACCAACACCATTCTGGCGCTGGCCTTTGGTATTTTCGTGGTGGGCCTCGTGGTGTTCGGCTCCTTGATTATCATGGCCAATCTCAACAACAACATGATACCCATGGAGCAATTGATCCAAATGCAACGTTAGACGAAGACGATCCTGAACCGTAAGTCACGGCCGAAGCCGCGACGCATCCGCCGGCGGGGCGGGAGCGGAGGTCTGATGCACGAATTCTTCCAGCGCATCCCGGCCATCCTCCCAAATTTGGAACGGCGTATCGAGCGCCTCTTTGGGCATTTGCAGCATCAGCGTTCTGCTCGCCGCAATGAATCGCAATATGTCGGGATCGACTGCGTAGGCACGCGTGACGGCCGCTCCGTGATGCGGCACATAGAGCTCGCGGCCGGAATCAACACTGATCGGCAACGATCCGAGCGGCTGTAACTTAAGCTCTCGTCCTTCGCTCAAGAGACGCATCTCCCCTTCCTCGGGCCCTGGCGGAGGCGACATCCGCGTATCGACAGTGGACCATCGATGCAGCAACAAATAGTCCTTGAACGTGCCCGAATGGTCAACTTCGACGGCCACCAATGTCGCGTAGTCGCGCGCATGCGCGGCGACGTCCGTGCGCTCGCGCGCAAACACGATTGGCTTCGATACCACGGTCAATGTGTTGCCGGTCTGCTCGTCGAAGATCTCGTGTCCGGGCGCAGGCGGGGTGCTGCTGCACGCGCCCAGCAACAGCGGTATAAACGCGTAAAGCCAAAGGCGATTCATGTACTTTAGAAACGCAGCCGGTAAGTAGCGGAGACATATAGATTACGCTGTTCCAATGAAAGGGTTTGGGGCGTGCCGGTGGTATTCTGCAATTGCTGCTGCGCCAGCTGCTGCTGCAACTGGTAGCCGGCAATCATTTCAAAAATCTGCCTGCGGCTGGTCCAGTCGGCGCGCACCTCCGGCAGATACATCGTTTGTTTCCCGCCCAATCCCGGATCATCCACGCGCGCCACGCTGAAACGCGGTCCGAAACGCCAGGCACCGCCGAGCGGAAAGCGCGCATCCCAGCTGAGGGTGGTGCTGCGGGACATCGGCGAATTGTCGTAGCGCACGCCGAAGATGTGCAAATCGCTGGCACGCAAGAGGCTCGACCCGGCCAACTGCGCACTGGCGTTTTTGTCGAGGCCGGTGGATGGCGTCCCGGGTACGCCGCCGGAGGCCGGCGTAGAGCCCAAGCGCAAGGCCGCGACATCCGCCATGATCTGCCATCGCTCGCCAAGCGAACGGCTGACCGATAGCACAACTGTGTCGCTCAGTGCGCCACGGTCGATCGCCAATTGCTTCAGCTGCGCCTGACTGAACGTGGCCTGCAGTGCGCGCAGGTCCAAGGCAGCCTGTCCAATCAAGGCATTGTTGATTTCCAGCAAGGGACTGTGACGATGATCCAAGTTGACGCCAAATATCCAATGCTCGCCGATTCTGAAGTTGCCGATGAGTGTCGCCGAATTGAGCTGCTGGAAAAAGACGTCGTAGTCCACCAGCGCTATCGCGGTGTAACCGGGCCTCGAGAAGCGGGTTTGAATGCCCAGCGAGCGCCGATCGGTGAAGCCTTCTTCAGTCTCGTTGAACACGTAGGCGTCCACGACCAGCGATAAGAAAGGGCTGTACTCGAGGCCCACGGTTTCAAACTGCTGGTGCAGGGAGAATCCTGAATAGCTGGTGTAGGCAGGATATCCGCCGGCGGCACTGATGGCGAAATGCGAATTGAGTTGATATCCCACCGACAATCCGTCGAATAGGCCGACGATGCCCTGGCTCGCCAGCGTTTGCCGGCCGATGCGTCCTGTCAGGCCCCACGAACGGTCGGTAAGTTCGGCATAGGCTGCCGTGGTGCGGTCCTGGCTTCCGCCGATCGTGCTCGCCGAGTTGTGCGTATAGCCTGCATCCACTCGGCCGGTGAAATCGTAGCGTGAGCCGCGATCGCGGACCAATAGATCGCCGTATACCAACGCTGCATTGATGGCGGTGCTGCCGGTGGTGGTGCCGGCACTGACCGTTTGTCCCTTGTCGTATTGATAGCTCAGCGCGGTGCTTCCCACCACACTCCAGCCCCCGGTCCGCGCCGCGCCGCTTTCGAAAGTGCGCGGCGCGATCGAGGCCGCGGCAAGGGCTTGCAGGCGCTGCCGTATGCGGTCGGCGCCCGCACCTTGAGGATATCGCTGCAGATATGCCTGGTATTCAGCCTTGGCCTGCGCAAGCTGTCCGGCGCGCTCGCGCACCAGACCGAGCAACTCCTGAGCCTCTGCCCTGGCAGGGTATTCCGGCTGCCGCACCAGGCGACTCAGCAAGTCGATGGCCTCGGGAAATTGATGCTTATCGAGGGCGGCGCGGGCGTCGCGTAAGATCTTGCTGCGCTCCTCGTCCGGCAGCGCCGCATCGGTGGGCGTGGCGGGCGCGGCCGTCACGCCGGCCCGTTCGGTGGCCGACAGATCGCCCTGTTCGTCGTTGACGGCGATCCAAGCACGCGGGAATTGGTTCAGTGCGACGATGAGCACGCGCTCAGCCTCGGCGCGCGTTGCATAAGGTCCGAGACGCAGCCGATACCAGTGTTCGCTGTCGATGTCGATTTCAGATTGAAATGCTTGGCTCTTGTACGTCGCCGCCGCGGCCTCGATCGTGCCGCGTTCGAACTTCTGCTGCGATGAATCTAGGTTGACCGAATAGACTTCGTTGCGCGAAGTTTCCAGCACCAGACCGCTGCCTCGGCGCGGCTGGATGTTGAACAGCCGCATCCGCAATCCAAACGCATCGCTGGTGGGCGCCATCACGAAATCCATTTCCCGCGACCAGGTCAGCTCCAGCAGCACCTCGCCCGGCGCCACCGACTCGAGTCGCGCGTTGGTGACGAGTTCTCCGCCGCCGCCGATATTGGGAAACTCCGGCGCCACCATCCCCAACGATGATCCGCAGTCCGGACCCAATCGCAATGTGATGCGCGTATTGGTGCCGTGGCTGGCGGGTACGTTGCTCAAGAAATGCACCGTGCATGCGAACTGCACCAGGATATTGGTGTGATCGTCGCGCGTATCGGCGTCGATGAGTTGTACCAGCGGGCCGCCCTGCATCGAGAGGCCTCGCGCAGCGCCGGGCGCCGCCGTCGCCGGGGCTGGGACGCAAGCCAAGGCGAGCAGGCAAACGGCGACCATGCAGCATCGCGCGCGCGCCGAGGCAGTCCAAAGATCTCGAATGATCACCGTATCCGCGGTTTCAACAAGGGCCTCAATGGGGCCTTGGGCACGACCACCGTCCAGCTCAGGGTGTTATGGCAGGTTGCGCAGTCCTGGGTGGTGAGCGGGTGATTCGGCTGCTTACCGATGGCGGCGACACCGTTGTGGCAGCTCAAGCAACTGGCGGAGAGGTTCAAGTGGCTGAAGGTCACTGCACTCCAAGCAATGGTGCCGTGGCACACGCCGCAGTCCTGCGAGGTGCTTACATGCCTGAGCGATTTGCCGGCTGCGATGACACTGTTGTGGCAGGTCGAGCAGGGAGCCGAAACACCCTGGTGATCAAAGCGCGCCGGTACCCATGCCGAGGTGATGTGGCAATTTTGGCAAACATTGTTGGTGGCGATATGCGCAGCGCCTTTGCCGCCCGCCAACACGCCGTTGTGGCAGCTGTAGCAACTGGCGGTAATGCCCACATGCGAAGTCGATGCCAGTCTCGCGGCGGGTGCTCTCGCGCCCATCCCGCCGAGCGGGCTGACTGGCGCGCCGACAGGTGCCGCGGCGAATCGGGCCGTGGGGCCGACGCCGGCGGCGGATGGTGACGCCACTCTGCTCGTCACAATACCGCCTGAGACCTTGGGGGTGACGGTTCGTACCGCCGCGCCGCCGTTCCAATTATTGGTGTTGTGGCAACCATTGCAGTCCTGACCGGCGTGATGGCCGTTGGGCCGGGTAGTCAAGTTACTCACGCCGTAGAACTTCAAGGTCTTTGCGTCGTGGCATTGGTCGCAGGTCTTGCCGATGACGGCGAACATGAGCGTGTGCTTCGCGGAACTCATGGTGGTGCCGCTGAATGCGGTGAAGCTCACCGCATGGCAGGACTCGCAAGCCGTCGTGCCGGAGGGAATGTGCACCGGCGAGAGCACGGCATCCTTCGGCGTAAAGTTCAGATAAAACACGGGCGGCGTGGCCGACGGTGCTCCGTGGCAGGAAATGCAGCCGTTTGAAATGCCGGTGTGCAGAACCGCGTTGGTGGCCAGCGTGGTGTAGTTGGCCGGCGCAGCCGTATGGCAAGTAGCGCAGACTTGGTTGCCGGGATTCGGCATGTGCCCGGCGGGCAGCGCGGTGCTGTTCCAATTGGCTGTGTTATGGCAGCCGCCGCAATCGCCCGTCACCATCGTGCCTGAGGTGTGATCGGCGGGTCGGCCTTGCAGCGCAGGGTTGGCCGCGCCCATATAGAACGACAGCCCCTTCTCGTGACAGGTATTGCAGGTGGTCGACACGAAGGAGTGCTTCGCCTGGGTCATGTTCATGGGTCCGAACGTGCCGGCCGCATACGTGCTCGAGGAGTGACACGAGCCGCAGTCGGTGCCCGAGTTATACGGAATGTGGATAGGCGCGAGCACCGCGGCCTTGGGCGTAAAATTGTTGTACCAGGTCAGCGCGGCCGTACCGCCGTGGCATTGCGCGCAACCCGTACTGATGCCGGTGTGCAGCACCGTGTTGCTGGCGAGCGTGGTGTAGTTGGCCGGCGCCGCCGTATGGCAGGTGTTGCAAGCCGTATTTGCCGGATTCGGCATGTGGCCGTTCGGCATGGCGGTGCTGTTCCAATTCGCCG
>JAQGOD010000072.1 GCA_028293775.1 Gammaproteobacteria bacterium | reverse complement strand
AAAGCAGTTTGCAGACGTACCTTCGATTTCTGTCGAAGAAGTCAGGGAGATGCTGAAGTCGGGAACGCCGGTTCAGATTATCGATACGCGCCCGAAGCACTACACCACTAAGGCGCAAGACATCATGGAGGGCGCGGTCTGGCGTGATCCGGAACGTCTGGATGACTGGATCGGTACCCTCTCAAAGACCGAACCCGTCGTCACATTCTGTGTCTACGGCTTCCACATCGGATGTCAGACGGCTTCAACGCTGCGTGAGGCCGGTTTTGATGCCCGGTATATGTCCGGCGGGCACTTTGCCTGGAAGGCAATCAAGGGGCCGGTGCGGCTATTTGAATGACCAAGCGCCGGTTAATTTAGTCGGTTTTTGTGCTGTTCCCTTTGCACACCGCACCTCAAGGGAGTCTAGGCAATGCGCCAACCGCACGCCTTCTGGGCCATTATCGCAGCCACGTTTTTCTTCCTGGAGATGAATGACATGTCAAACTACGCAGTCAGTTTCGAGAGCAACCTGACCGGCTCCACGCCTGAAGGTTGGACGGCCACGCTCGCGGGATCGGGGAATCCAAAATGGACGGTTGAAAGCGATGAGACTGCTCCGTCAAAATCAAAGGTGCTGAAGCAATCCGGTCGCGCTACCTTCCCGCTACTTCTGAAGGACGACATCAGCATCAAGGACGGCTTCATCGAGGTGAAGTTCAAAGCCATCGCGGGGTCCGAGGATCGTGCGGCAGGCGTTGTCTGGCGAGCAAAGGATGCGAACAACTATTACGTGGTTCGTGCGAACGCGCTGGAAGATAATTTCGTTCTCTACAAGACGGTCGATGGCGTTCGCAGCGCGCTTGATATTGTCGGCCGGAAGGGAGGCTACGGGGTTTCCGTTCCGGTCCCAGCCGGCACCTGGCATACCCTGCGTGTTGACTTTAAAGGCCCTCGCTTCAGCGCGTCCTTCAACGGCAAACCATTGTTTGAGGTCGACGATTCCACGTTCACAGAAGCCGGGATGGTGGGACTGTGGACCAAGGCCGACAGCGTGACGCTGTTTGACGAAACGAACTACGGCGAGGCGAAGTAGCTCAAAGAGGCTGCTATGGCCCAATCCGTTGCTCCTGCGCGTAGTGAGATTATGCTGCTGTCAGGTAACGACCTCAGGCGCTTGCTCAGTCCGAAGGTCGTCATCGAGGCGTTGCGCGAAGCCTATGCCGCGCTTGCCGACAACCCAGGGGATCAGGGCCGCTCGGTCGGCTTCAAGATCGACGGCGGTTCTATTCATGTGAAATCCGGCTTGTTGCCCGGCTCGCATCTCGCATTAGCCTCAAAGGTCAACGTCAACCTTCCCGATAATTGGAAGCTGCAACAGTTGCCGACTATCCAAGGCGTGGTCGTGGTCTCGGACGCGAAGGACGGCCGCCCGCTGGCGATCATGGATTCGATTGCGCTGACGGCTATCAGGACCGCGGCCACGGCAGCGCTCGCGGCGGGGTATGGTGCTCGAAAGCATTCAAAGCGAGTGGCCATTATCGGCTGCGGAACCCAAGCCAAGTATCAACTCGAAGCCATCAAGGCGGTTTTTCCGCTGGACATGGTGCAGGTGTTTGACGTTGACGCTGCACGTGCGGAAGCGTTCGCGCGCGCAAATTCGACGGCGACATGCTCTGCGACACCGGCGCCAAGCGTGCGCGACGCGGTAAGAGACGTGGACATTTGTATCACCTGCACAACGTCAAAATCTCCGGTCCTGACCGATGATTTGGACTTGAGAGGGTCCTTCGTTGCGGCCATCGGTGCCGACAACCCCGAGAAGCAGGAGATTGCTCCGGCCCTCATGCGCCGTGCGCGCATCCTCGTGGATGACATTGAGGCTTGTGCTTCCGGCGGCGATCTCAACCACGCGCTGCGTGCGGGGGCCATGTCGAAAGACCAGGTCCATGCTGAACTTGCCGACCTCGCGGCAGGCCGAAAGCGTGGGCGCATGACCGAGGACGAACTCGTAATCTTCGATTCGAGCGGCAGCGGCGTGCAGGATGTTGCGGCTGCATGGGCCGCGTATTGCGAGGGTCGTCGAACCGGCATCGGCGGACGATTCGATTTGTCGGGAGCTGCGACGGAACAGTGAAGATGACAGACGAGGCGGATGCGACTATTCCGCCCGAGGGGCAGTCAGGTTTCCAGGAACTGAAATCGACGCGTCGCTCGATTATTGCTTTTCAAGTTTCGTGATTGTCTTCACACCACCGGCTTCGGTTGCGGTAAACACCACCTTGTCGCCGGGCCGTACGGCGTTGAACAACAGTCCGTCTTGCGCCTTGTAGTCCTCGGCCGCGCCGCCCGTAGTCGTGCCGACCGTCCCGCTCTGCGTCTGTTGTATGGTGATTTTGCCATTTGCCTCGTCAACCTTGGTGATCGAGCCTGTAAGGGCTTGCTGAGCCAAAGCTTCCGAACTGACGATGACGATGGCCGTCGCCAAGAGGATTTTTGCTAACTTCATGTCTGTCTCCCAACCTTCGATCACTCGCGATAAGGGATCACGAACAGGTTTGGTTCCAAGTACGGAACGAAAGAACCCTTGCGCACACGGCTTCGTGATATTCGAGCGGTGCGATTTGTATCATCGGCAAGGCCCTTCCAGTTGCGCGGGCACTGCACTCCAATTAGAAATCTGTGGCGGGGAAATGCAGACTCCCCGTTAGACGGTCTCCGTCCAAGCTCTGCGCAACACTCGATGTTCGAGGAGATTGCGCGTGGACGAAGTCAGGACCGTTTTTCATTTTTCCCGTTCACCGATTGTTTTTTGCTTAACCGATGGCGCCGTGAGGCCGTCATGCCGCTGAAAACGGTCGGAACAATTGCCATACCGGATGCTGCGGGCAGTGCATTCGATCACGGCGCGTTCGATGCAAAGAGCCGGCGCGTCTTCATTGCACACACCGCGCGCGACTGCCTTGAAGTCATCGACAACGGCAAACACATCGCGACCTTGCCGGGATTTCCCGGCGCGGCGGGTGCCGTCGCCGACGACGGGCAGGTTCTGGTAACCAACCGCGGCAGCGCCAGCGTCGCGCTTCTCGATGCCAGCACCCTTGAAACCCATGCCTTGTTCAAAACGGGAGGACGGCCAAATGGTGCTGTGATCATCGCCCGATCCGGCCTCGCGATTGCCGCCTGCATTGGCTACGATGGTGAAACGCCGACGCTGCAGCTCATCGAACCAGGCAGTCAAAAGCATGTGTCGATCGACCTGCCGGGGCGGCCACGCTGGTGCGTCACCGATGCTGCCGCCGAGCGGGTGTTCCTCTGCATCCGCGAACCCTCCATGGTGCTGGTGGCACGCCTGCCCGACCTCGGCGCGGTGACGCATTGGAAAATCCCCTCGTCAGGCGCCCATGGTCTCGACATCGATCATTCCAATGGCCGACTCTATGTCGCGTGCGATGATTCGACACTGGTCGAGATGAGCAGCATCTCGGGCGAAGTCACCAACGTGTGGCCGATCGCAGGCCCACCCGATGTTACGTTTTTCAACCCGGCAACCGGTCTGGTTCATGTCGCAATCGGTGAGCCGGGGCTGGTCGAGACCATCGACCCTCGCACAGGACGCAGCATGCAGACCATGACCGGCGCCGACGCTCATACGACGGTGCTGGTGCCGCCAGACCAGCTCTACGTGATTTCGCCCGCGCACGGCGGAATTCTCGTCCTTTCGGACACTTGATGTCCACTGAGGCAACAAAGGAGATAAAGCATGAAATGGATCACCCGCGAAAAGGTCAAGGTGGATC
>JAQGOD010000049.1 GCA_028293775.1 Gammaproteobacteria bacterium | reverse complement strand
GGTTCTTCACCCGATCGGCTCGTTGGCCGGAATTCCATGTAGGCAGGCTCTGACACCGGTCCCATTCCGGCGGCGCTAGACGTGCTGCAGCCGATACTGCACATTGAGGACCGGTGTAAGTGCAAAGGAATTCACGTATGCGCTGTGAAATCGGTTTGGCTGCGACCGCGGCGGCTTTGACCCTGGTGGCGGCGATGGCACAAGGGGCAAATGCTGATTGGCCATCTTACAATCGCACGCTGACCGGGGATCGCTATGCCTCGCTGGAGGCGATCGACAACAAGAATGTGGCCGGCCTAAAAATCCTCTGCACCTTCGACACCGGCGAGCAATCCTCATTTCAGAGCGGCTTGGTGGAGGTGGATGGAGCTTTATTTGGCACCACCGAGCACGACACGTTTTCCATTGACCCCAATAACTGCAAGCAGAATTGGCGCAGCCACGAGGAGTTTCCTTCCGGTGAACTGAAAGTGAACCGGGGCCTCGCATGGCTGGACCACCGGGTGTTCAGGGGAACTACCGACGGCAAGGTCATTGCTTATGATGCGAAGAACGGCAAGCGCATGTGGTCGACGGTGATAGCCGATCCATCGAAGGGCGAATCGGTACCCGCTGCGCCCATCGCCTGGGAGGGCTTGGTGTTCATCGGCAATGCCGGCGGGGACAACAAGGGCGTGAAGGGAAGAATGTATGCACTCGATGCCAAAGACGGCCACATCGTGTGGGAATTCTACTTGGTGCCGAAAGGTGCCTCGGATGTGGCGCGCGGACCCGCCGCGCCGGATCCCAAGTCCGCCTATGCCGGCACGTGGAAGGAAGCAAAAGGATTTCCCGTCACGGGCGGGGCCACCTGGACTTCTTATTCATTGGATCCGGTAACGGGCCTTTTATATATCCCTTCAGGCAACCCGGCACCGGATTTCATCAAAGAGCCGCGGCAAGGCGATAATTTGTTTGCGAGCTCTGTGGTGATACTCGAGGCGAAAACCGGTGCGTACCAACGTCACTTCCAGCTCGTGAAACGCGACTTCCACGACTGGGATGTGTCCTCGCCGCCCGCATTGTTCCTGAGCAATAAGGGCCACCGCATGCTGGCCGAAGCCCCCAAGGACGGTCACCTCTATTTGATCGACCTCACCGACGGCAAGCTCCTATACCGCAAACCTGTCACGACGGTGTCCAATGTCGAGGCGCCGATGACCCCCGAAGGGACGAGGTTCTGCCCCGGTACTCAAGGAGGCGCGGAATGGAACGGACCGGCCTTTGATCCCATGGACAATCTGATCCTCACCGGCACGGTCGATTGGTGCACGACTGTGCACGCGGTTCCTGTGAATACGCTTGCCGGCACGCCGCCCGGCAAGCCATGGGGCGGCGATAAGGAGGGATTCGGCAAAATGGATGACCCGACGAAATGGTCGGGTTGGATGACGGCCAGCAACGCCGACACCGGCGAGCGCAAATGGCAATTTCATGCGCCATTTCCCCTCATGGGAGGGGTCACGCCAACCTCAGGCCGCCTCGTGCTGTTCGGCGATATGGGTGGAAACTTGTACGCGCTCGACGCGGCGAGCGGCAAGAAGCTCTGGTCAAAAGATCTGGGCGGCGCTATCGCCGGCGGCGTGATCACCTACGATACCGGTGTGGGCCAAAAGATAGCCGTCGCTGCGGGCATGACTTCGCCAATCTGGCCGACGCCGAAGGTCAACGGCAAGGTCGTCATTCTCGGACTATGATGCCTTGTTTTAATTCTTGAGCCGATAACCGGTTTTGAAAATCCATGCCACCAGGCTCAAGAGGATCGCAAAAAACCCGACGGTCATGCTCAAGCTGATGCCCACGCTGACGTCGGCTATTCCGTAGAAGCTCCAGCGAAATCCGCTGATCAAGTACACGATGGGATTGAATAGGCTGAATGTGCGCCATGCGGGCGGCAGCATGTCGATCGAATAAAATGCACCGCCTAAGAAGGTGAGCGGCGTGATGATCAACATCGGAATGAACTGCAGCTGCTCGAAGCCTTTTGCCCAGATGCCGATGATGAAGCCGAACAGACTGAATGTGCATGCGGTCATCAGCAAGAAAGCAATCATCCATCCCGGATGAAGTATCTTGATTGGTACAAAAAGCGAGGCGGTCGCCAGGATGATCAATCCTAGAACGATGGACTTTGTTGCCGCTGCGCCAACGTATGCGATGACGATTTCCACATAGGAGACGGGCGCGGACAGCAACTCATAAATGGTGCCGGTGAATTTTGGAAAATAGATTCCGAAAGAGGCGTTCGACAGGCTCTCGGTGAACAGCGCCAACATGATCAGCCCGGGCACGATGAACGCGCCGTAGCTGACCCCGCTGGCCGTGGTAAGCCGGGAACCGATGGCGGCCCCGAAAACCACGAAGTACAGCGACGTGGTGATGACCGGTGTGACCAGGCTTTACAGCAAGGTGCGCAGCGCGCGCGCCATCTCGAACTTATAGATTGCCCAGACTCCGTGGCGGTTGAAGCCAAGGGGCGTGGTTGCATTGATCATGTGCGTTCGCTCACCAACTGGACGAAAATATCCTCGAGAGAGCTTTGATGCGTCTGCAAATCCTTGATCACGATGGACAGCTCGCTCAAGCGCTTGAGCAAAGCCGAAATATCGACGCTGCCGGCGCTCTCGACCGTATACACAAGATCGGCACCGTCGCATTTGAGTTCAAGATTCCAGGGCGCAAGCTCGGCGGGTACTTGCTGCAGTGGTGTCTGCAGATGCAATGTCAGCTGCTTCTTGCCGAGCTTCTTCATCAGCTCTTTCTTGTCCTCGACCAACATCAGCGTGCCTTTATTGATGACGCCGATTCGGTCGGCCATCTCCTCGGCTTCTTCGATGTAGTGGGTGGTCAGAATGATCGTCACGCCTTTTTCGCGCAGGCCGCGTACCAGGTTCCACATGTCGCGGCGCAGTTCGACGTCCACCCCGGCGGTCGGCTCATCCAGAAAGAGAATCCGCGGCTCATGGGACAAGGCCTTGGCGATCATCACCCGTCGCTTCATTCCCCCCGACAGAGTCATGATCTTGCTGTTGCGTTTGTCCAAGAGCGACAGATCGCGAAGCAGTCCTTCGATGAACTTGCGGTTCGGCGCTCGGCCGAATAGCCCGCGGCTGAACGAAACGGTGGCCCACACCGTTTCGAATGCGTCGGTGCTGAGTTCCTGGGGCACCAACCCGATCATGCAGCGGGCGGCGCGATAATCGCGCACGATGTCGTGGCCGTCGGCGCTCACGGTTCCGGAACTCATCGTAACAATGCCGCAGACGATATTGATCAGTGTGGTCTTGCCGGCGCCGTTGGGCCCGAGCAGCGCGAAAATTTCGCCCTTGTTGATGTCAAGGTTCACAAGCTTCAAGGCTTGGAATCCCGAGGCGTAGGTTTTTGCCACGCCTTGAATCGAGACAATGGGTTGCACCTTGAGACTACCGGCCGATGCGCTCGATCAGGGCGCGGGTGAATTCCGCCGTTTTCGCCCGCCCACCCAAATCGCCGGTTCTTACCTGATCGAGGTTCAGGGTTTGGTCGATGGCCGTGCGCAAGCGTGAAGCCATGTGCGGGAGGTGGCAGTGATCCAGCATCATGGCTGCCGCCAGCAGCAGCGCAATCGGGTTGGCGACACCTTTGCCGGCAATATCCGGCGCGGAGCCGTGCACTGCTTCAAATATTGCGGCATCGGCGCCGATATTGCCGCCGGGGGTCATCCCCAGGCCGCCGACCAATCCCGCGACGAGGTCGGACAGAATATCGCCGAACAGGTTCGTGGTCACCAACACATCGAATTGCCAGGGGTTCAAAACCAGCTTCATCGCGCAAGCATCGATGATGACCGTCTCCAATATAAATTGGCCCTTGTACCTGCGTTCGTACAGCTCGAGTCCCGTCTCGAGAAAAATTCCCGTCAGAGCCTTCATGATGTTGGCTTTGTGCACGATGGCGACTTTCTTTCGGCCGGTCGCGACGGCGTGCGCGAACGCGAATTCCAACAAGCGCCGGCTCCCCTGGCGTGTGTTTACCCCGGTGGCCATGGCCAATGCATGCGGATCATCGTCGATCTGGATGTACATTTCGTGACCTATGTACAAGCCCTCGAGGTTTTCCCGGACCACCACCAGGTCGATATTGTCGAAGCGGCCGCCCGGGATCAGTGTGCGGGCGGGCCGCAAATTCGCATACAGCTTGAATTCCTCGCGCAGCCGAACATTGGAAGACCGGTATCCTCCACCGGACGGTGTTTCCAGCGGGCCTTTGAGCGCAAGCCGATTGCGCCTGATGCTTTCAATCGTTTTCGCGGGAAGTGGATCGCCCGCCGCCTTTACGCCCTCCAAGCCGGCGATTTGCCGGTCCCATTCAAACGGCGCGCCGAGCACCGCGAGCACGGTGAGCGTTGCTTCCATAATCTCAGGACCAATCCCGTCTCCGGGGATGAGCGTGGCAGAAATCCTTTGGGGCATCGTTGGTTCTCAAGTTGAACGTCTGCGACTAGGATACTCGAATCGCCGGCGGACCTGCGTTCAGTTGGGAGTAGGCTCATGAGTGTCGAGGAAATCATTGCAGCAACGAAGGCGTGGGTGGAAAAATCGGTCGTCGGTTTGAACTTGTGCCCCTTCGCAGAGAGTCCCTATCGCAGCGGCCGCGTGCGTTTCGTCGTGAGCGAAGAACGAAGCGCCGCAGCTCTGCTGCGAGATCTGCATACGGAACTTAACTTACTCGCGGCGGCAAATCCGCTGCAATGCGAGACCACGCTGCTGATTCACCCGTGGGTCTTGACCGATTTCATGGAATACAACAGTTTCCTCGAAGTATGCGATGTCAGCGTGGCCGAACTGGGCTTGGAGGGCGAGGTGCAAGTGGCCAGTTTTCACCCGCAGTACCAGTTCCACGGATCGCAGCCG
>JAQGOD010000505.1 GCA_028293775.1 Gammaproteobacteria bacterium | reverse complement strand
GTGCCGACGCGCGGAGCGGCGCGTCTGGTCACTGGCACATGGGGAAGGAGTATCTTCCGAAGCGCTCAAGTATTTAAACCGTCTATCGGATCTTTTATTCGTGATCGCGCGCCTGCTGGCGCGCGCCGACGAGGGTGAAGTGGTCTGGCGCCGAAACCCGCCGGCGCCTAAAGAGCCTTGAGCACGGGCGACTGCTGATGTGCGTGCAGCCAGTCAGCGTACCAGCGCTCCAGCTCCGCGATGGGAAGCGGCCGGCAAAAGAAAAACCCTTGCACCTGGTTGGCATGCCGGGACTTAAGATATTGCCATTGGGCTTCGGTTTCCACGCCTTCCGCCACGGTCGCCAACCCTAGGCTCTTGGCCATGGCGATGATGGCATCCACCAACGGCGTGTTGATTCCCTTGGAAACGATGTCGCGCACGAACACCCGGTCGATCTTCAGGGTGTCGATGGGAAAGTGGCGCAGATAGGACAACGAGCTGTAGCCCGTGCCGAAGTCATCCAGCGCCGTCGCGACGCCCAATACTTGCAGCGCTTTGACCGCCTTGCTCACGACGGCAGAGTATTCGATCAGCGCACCCTCGGTGAATTCCAGTTCGATCATTCTTGGTTCGATTCCGGCCGCATCGATGGCGCGCGAAACGCGGCCCACCAAGCTGCCGTCGCGAAATTGCACGCCCGAGACATTCACGGCCACCTGCCAGCCGTGGATGCCCGAGTCGCGCCAGCGGCGCGCCTGGGCGCAAGCCTCGCGCAGCACCCAGTCGCCAATCTCCACGATCAACCCGTTTTGTTCCGCCAGTGGGATGAACTCGTCCGGGGAAATGAAGCCGCGTTGCGGGTGCTGCCATCGGAGCAATGCTTCCACCGCTTCCACGCGCAAGTCATCTATGCCTAGGCGCGGCTGGTAATTCAAGGTGAAATCCCCGCGCTCCAACGCTTTGCGCAAGTCCGCCTCCATCGAGAGGTGTTTGGCTGCGCGCGTGCTGATGGATTTGTTGAAGAACTCCACCCGGCCGTGGCCCGCTTTTTTGCCGTGATGCACGGCGGCATCGGCATTCCTGATCAGGGCCTGGGCAGTTGGCGCATCGCCGGGGAACAGGCTCACGCCGATCGCCGCCGACAGAGGGATTTCCTGCTCCGCGAAAACGAACGGCCGAGCGAGCGCCAGCTGCACGCGCTGTGCAACGACCAGCACGTTGTCGGTGGTTGAAATGCCGGGCAGCGCCAGCGCAAATTCATCGCCCCCCGTTCGGGCCACCCAGTCATTCACATCGTTCAACGCGCCATCATCGCTGAGCGTGCGCTGCGTATCGCGCAGGCACGATTGCAGGCGGTGCGAAATTTCCTTGAGCAGGCGGTCTCCGACCGCTTGACCCTGGGTATCGTTGATGCGCGAGAAATTGTCGACGTCGAGCATCAACACCGCCAGGCCCCGCTGGCGCGGCGTGGCCCATTCGACTTGCTGTTCGAGAATTTGCAGCAAGCGTTGCCGGTTCGGCAAACCAGTCAAAGGATCGTAGTACGCCAGATATCGCACGCGCGCTTCGCTTTCGCGCAGCTGATCTTGAGTCTGCTTGGCGCGCACCAGGAACTTGACGCGCTCGGCGAGCAGCATGGGATTGATTCCCTTGGACGAGAAATCCGTGGCGCCCGCGTTGTAAGCGCGCTTCACCGATTCCATGTCATCCAAGCTGGTCTGCATCAAAATGGGAACGTGCCGGGAGCTTGGCAGTGCCCGCAACGCGCGGCACACGTCGAAGCCGTTCATTCCAGGCATGACCACATCGAGGACCACGCAGTCGGCCGGATGCGCGGCGAATTCAGTCATCGCAGTCTTGCCGTCGGCGGCCGTGAGCACGCGGAAACCGGCGACTTCCAGCGCACTGCCGATTAACAGCCGCGCGCCGGGATCATCGTCGACGACCAGCACGCTGGCGCTCGCCTTGATGGGATTGTCGGTTTGATTCAAATCGTCGGTTTGATTCATCGGTCCGATCCTCATGCTGCGTTCGGCGATCGCTCTCGCATCAACGCGCTGCAAAAATCTTGGTATTCCCTGCGGATTCGCTGCACGCTGGCGGCGGCCTTGGCGATGCCGCCCTCGCGCACCAACGCCTCGCACTCCTTGGTGAGGGTTGCGAGCCGTAATCCTCCGAGGTTGGCCGTGCTGGACTTAAAAGTGTGCAGTGCCTCCTGCAGCGCCACCGCTTGGCCGCCGGCCGCTGCCAGTTCGATTGCCGTGAGCAGCGGCGGGGAATGCAGCAGATACAGCTCGATCATCGAATCGAGCAGCGCGGGACGCGCAAGAGCTGCGATATTGCGCAAGACGCTCGGGTCGATCAGCGGCAGGTGCGATTCTTCCCGGCGCTCGGGTTCCGGCAGCAAGTGCAGTGCCAGCCACCGCTTCAGCAAGACCGCCAATTGTTGCTGTGAAAATGGCTTGCTCAGGAAATCGTCCATGCCGGCGGCGAGACAACGTTCACGGTCGCCCCCCATGGCATTTGCGGTCAGCGCAATGATGGGCAGCCGCGCGCCGCCCGCATTTTGTTCTCGTCGCCGCAACTCGGCGGTGGCTGTGAGACCATCCATCACCGGCATCTGGCAATCCATCAGCACGGCGTCGTAGGCTTCGTTGTTAACCGCTTCGAGCGCCAGCCAGCCATTCTCGGCCGAATGCGCGACGCAGCCCAGGTTCTCCAGCATGGCGACGGCGACTTCTCGATTGACCGGGTTGTCCTCGACCAACAGTATCTTCGGCACGAACGCGCGGGCACTGGCGGCAGGCAACGATCGCATCGCGGTCTCTTCCAATCCAGCCTCGGGCGCGGCGATGATCGCCCGGGTCACGCAATTCAAGAGCTGCGAGCGGCGCAGCGGTTTGGTGAGAATGGCCGTGAACAATTGCACGGTGTCGGAGTTGCTCTCGTGGTTCTCGCGCGCGGTCAGCATGATGAGCCGCATGCCGGCGAGCCGCGGTTCGCGGCGGATGCGTTTCGCGAGTTCGATGCCGTCCATGCCTGGCATCTGATCGTCCAGCAGCGCGAAATCGAAGCGCGCGGTTGCCGCAGCGGCGAGCACGGCGAGCGCATCCCGGCTCGATTCTG
The DNA here is from genome assembly GCA_028293775.1 of Gammaproteobacteria bacterium. The sequence goes on along the minus strand of JAQGOD010000505.1, from coordinate 3,327 downwards.
CCGCCACCACCTCTACGCCCCATGACTTCAAATGCTGGGCAAGGATACCCCGGTTGCTGCTGTTGTCGTCCACGATCAAGGCACGCAATCCAACCAGCCTCATCCGCGGCAAGCGTGAAAAGGTGGGCGAGGACTCCAAAACTGCCGCGAGGTGTACTTCAAACCAGAAGATCGAGCCGCGCCCCACGACGCTGTCGACGCCCATCTGACCGCCCATCAAAGTTGCCAATTCCCGGCAGATGGCAAGACCCAATCCGGTACCGCCATATTTTCGCGTGGTAAATGAATCGGCCTGGCTGAAGGCATTGAAAATCTCGGCCTGCGCTTGTTCGGAGATGCCGATCCCCGTGTCAATCACCTCGAAGCGCAAGAAGTTATCGCTGCCGATCACCTTGACCCGCACGATGACCTCGCCGGCCTCGGTGAACTTGATGGCGTTGCCCACCAGATTGATCAATATTTGGCGCAGGCGCATCGGGTCGCTACGCACTTTCGCCGGCACGTCCAAGCCCACATCGCAGGCCAGCTCGAGGCCTTTGGCATGGGCGCGCGCGGCGCAAATCTCGATGGCTTGTTCCACCGTTTCCCGCAAGCCAAATTCGATGTTTTCCAGCTCCAGCTTTCCGGCCTCGACTTTGGAGAAGTCCAATATGTCGTTGATGATTTGCAGCAGCGCCGCCGCCGAATGCGAGATGGTGTGCGAGAGATGGCGTTGGCGCGGGGTGAGTTCGGTGGCCTGCAGCAGCTCGGACATGCCCATGACGCCGTTCATCGGGGTGCGGATTTCGTGGCTCATGCGCGCCAGGAATTCGCTTTTGGCGCTGCTCGCGCGCTCCGCCGTCTCCTTCGCGCGCGTCGCCTCATCGATGGCTTCCCGCAGATCGCGGTTGGCATTGGCTAAATTCTCGGTCCGCTCGGTGACTTGCTGCTCCAGGTATTGTCGATATTTCTCCAAACGCGAATCGCGGTGACGGATCTGCCCGAGCATTTGGTTGAACCCATCAATGAGAGATCCGATCTCGTCTTCCGAATTGCGCTCCACTCGCAGGCTGTAGTCCTCTTCAAGCGAAACCCTTTGCATGGTTTGCGCCAGATTCACGATGGGTGCGGAGATTTGCTTCTGCAGCCGCGCTGCCAGCCAGTATGAAATCAAGATAGCCGCCGCGATGGCGGCAAAACTGATTACAAGATAGGTGCGCCATTCCGGATACAGCGCGCTGAATGGCACGAGGATGCGCACGGAGCCGAGGACCGCGCCCTCCCGGGTGGCGGGAGTTGTAATTTGAAATTGATTGCGCCGCGCGCGCAAGGGCGTATCGCTGGTCTTCAACATCACGCGGTTTGTGGCGCGATCGTAGGTCGCGATTTTGCGTCCGTCAGGCAAATACATTTCGGCGACATCCACCATGGGCTCATCCCGCAGAGCGGTCAGGATGCCGGTGGCGGCCTCAATCTCGCCGCGGCTCAAAGCTCCGATGGCGCTCACACCCGCCGTGCGTGCGATTCCTGTTGCGCGCTGCTGCATGTCCGCCCGCATGTGCAGCAGGTTCGTCGCAATATGCATGAGGATGGCAATGGCGAAGGCCGCCATCGCGGGAACAGTGATGACCACTCGCAGCTTGCGTTCGATGGGAAGGTTCGCAAACCAACGAATCAATAGCCCTCCCTCTCACCGCCGTCGGAATGGAACAAGTGTCCCTAGTGTCGGCTTATTGGGGAAAATCGGGCGAAATTGATCGTGACCAGCTTCACGTTGTAACCCAGAGCGGCCCGGTTTCAGGCTTTTTCTCGCTGTTTTGTAGATCTTACCGGCGCGCGGCCGCTACATGGCCGTGGGCTCGCGCCCAATCGAAGGCGGGGCCCGGATCGGTCTTGCGCCCAGGCGAGATATCGCTATGTCCTACCAGCCTATCGGGGGACAATCGAGGATAGGCATCGCAGAGCGCGGCGACGACCGCGCCCAGCGTGTCGTATTGAGCTGACTCATAGGGCACCGTATCAACGCCTTCGAGTTCTATTCCGATCGAAAAGTCATTGCAGGCCGCCCGCCCGCGGTAAATCGACTGACCGGCGTGCCAGGCACGATCATCGAAGCGGACGAATTGCGTGAGCTCGCCGTCGCGCGCGATGACCAAATGCGAAGACACCCGAAGATCGCCGATTTCCTCGAAGTAAGGGTGCACATCGAGCGGCAGCGTATTGGTGAAAAGCCGCTCGATCCAGGGGCCGCCGAACTCCCCGGGCGGCAAACTGATGCCGTGCACGACGATCAATTCCGCCTCTACCCCGGGCGGCCGCGCATCGAAGTTCGGCGAGGCGACATGCTTGGCGCCGTGCATCAGGCCAGTTTGAAGATCGACGTGCAAGTGAACATTCTTCCCGGGTGGCGAAGTCCCTTCAATAGCATATGCGACAATCTGCCGCATGAGATTGACGCGCGTATTCGTCGATGAGGATTTAAATTCCGGAGGTGTCGTCGAGCTGGCGCGCGACAGCGCTGCCCACGTGGCCAAGGTGCTGCGCGCTCGCAGCGGAGATGAACTCGTTTTGTTCAACGGAGATGGCCGCGAGTTTAGCGGCGCCATCGAGTCTGTGAAGGGCTCGCGCGTCTTTGCATCGATCGGCGCAGCTCGCATTTTCGACCGGGAGTCCCCTTTTAAGGTGACGCTCGTGCAGTGCATACCGCGCGGCGATCGCATGGATTTCATCGTGCAAAAGGCTACGGAACTCGGTGTCGAACGCATTGTTCCGGTATTGAGCCAGCGCAGCGTCGTGCGCCTCGATGCCTCGCAAGCGGCCTCGAAGCAAGCGCATTGGCGCGCGGTGGCCATCAGCGCGTGCGAACAGTGCGGCCGCAACTGCCTGCCGGCCCTCGAGGCGCCGCTGCCGCTGCTCCACTTTCTCGGCGCAGCCGGTGCCGGCGATTCGCGTGTGCTGCGGTTGGTGTTGGAGCCCGAGCGCGCGGATGAGCCGCGACGCGCTGCGGGCGCGGCACTGGAGGCGGCACTAGAGGCCGGCACGCGGGTAGCCGGCACACCGGTGACCGGCGCGCTCATCGCCATTGGTCCGGAGGGCGGCTTCGCGCCTGAAGAATTGGAGGCGTTTAACATATCCTCCTTCTCCCGTTTAGGGCTGGGCCCGCGCGTGCTGCGCACCGAAACCGCGGCAATCGCGGCAATCGCCATCTTGCAATCAAGGTTTGGCGACATGTCGGTGCTTTCCGACCAGGGCTCGCGAGCCGAGCAACCTTGATGCCTGTTTCCGCGCGACCTATAAACAGGGCCTACTCATGCCCATATCAACAATGAACCCTAGCTTCAAAGAACC
>JAQGOD010000502.1 GCA_028293775.1 Gammaproteobacteria bacterium | reverse complement strand
AGAGGTGGCAAGCGACTTTCACAGTTGAAGGAACGCTCAGCCGCCCGCTCCCAAGTTTTAACCCAAGTTCGCGCAGCCCTTCCGCTCAGGCTTGCCCAGGCTGTGGTGAGCGCGGGAGTCGATCAGGGCAGGCTTACCATCGGGGTGGCGGGGGCCGTTTGGGCCTCTCGTTTGCGTTATTCCACGGACATCATGAAAAAGCGCGTGGCCAAGTCCGCGGGGCTCGAAATCCTCAGCGTCAGAATCAGGGTGGTGCCGCCGCCTTAAGCTGGGTCGCCTCAGGCGCGCGCCGCGGCCGCGGCGACATAGGAGATCGGCGCGTCCGCCAAGCTTTCAAACGTCACTTCTTGCCATGCACTCTGGGTGGCGATGAGCGCCCGCAATAGCTTGTTGTTCAAGGCGTGGCCCGACTTGAAGCCGCTGAACTCGCCGATCAGGCTGTGGCCCAGCAGGTATAGATCGCCGATGGCATCGAGAATCTTGTGCTTCACGAACTCATCTTCGTAGCGCAAGCCGTCTTCGTTGAGCACACGGTAATCATCCAGCACGATGGCATTGTCCATATTGCCGCCGAGGGCGAGGTTGCGTGCGCGCAAGCTCTCCAGATCGCGCATGAAGCCGAAGGTTCGCGCCCGGCTGATTTCCCGCAGAAATGACGTGGTGGAAAAATCCATCGACGCCACTTGCGAGTGCTTCTTGAACGTCGGGTGATTGAATTCGATTTCGAAATTCACCTTGAATCCATCGTACGGATCAAAGCGTGCCCATTTGTCGCCGTCCTCGACCTGTAGCTTTTCCATTATACGAATGAAACGCTTCGGCGCCCGCTGTTCCTCGATGCCGGCAGATTGCAGTAGAAATACGAAGGGTCCCGCGCTGCCATCCATGATGGGAACTTCGCCGGCGCTCACTTCGACCAGCGCATTGTCGATGCCCAATCCCGCCAGCGCGGACAGCAGGTGTTCCACGGTTGAGACCTTGACCTCGCCCCGATGCAGCGTGGTGCCCATCATGGTATCGCCGACATTCTCGGCATGTGCGCGGATGTCGACGGGCGATCCTAAATCCGTGCGGCGAAACACGATGCCGGTATCGGGCAACGCGGGCCTTAAAGTCATTAGGACTTTCTTGCCTGTGTGCAGGCCCACCCCGGTGGCGCGAATCGAATTCTTCAGTGTTCTTTGATTCAACATTAAGTGAAACCGGACTATGTTATGTGCCAAAGGTACCACAGGGGGCCCCTCACCCTGAACTCGAAATTCGGATAAACGCGCACAGAGCAGGTTGCGACTACGCCGCGCACGTGTAAGTTCGCGTTCTTTACACTTCTCCACCAAACCGGCGCCCTTGAAGGGTTCTCCTACAGGGCGCCAAATTGGATTGTCGAACCCTTGGGTCAGCTAATCGGCTTGCCGTCGCAAAAAGGCCGGAATATCCAGCATATCCTCGGAATCTACTTCGGCTCGCAGTCCATCGCCGACCGCGCGTTGCCGTTGCACCGTTGGCTTGTCCAACATGGCGTAGTCGGTGGGCGCCATCGGGGATTTGTGGCGAATCACCCGCATGGTGAGCGGCGGCGCATGATGTGCCACGGCGGCCGCTTGTGGCGCCACCCGCGCAACAACAGGCTTGCCCAAACCGGTGGCCACCACGGTCACGCGGATCTGGCTGGCCATTTCCGGATCGATCACCGTACCGACCACCACGGTTGCATCATCCGAGGCGAACTGTTTGATGACGTTGCCCACTTCTTGGAATTCACCGATGGACAGGTCCATGCCGGCCGTGACATTGACCAAGATCCCTTGCGCCCCCGAGAGATTGATGTCCTCGAGCAAGGGGCTGGAAATGGCCGCTTCGGCCGCTTCACGGGCCCGATCATCGCCCGAGGCGGTACCGGAGCCCATCATCGCCATGCCGGTTTCCGACATCACGGTGCGCACGTCCGCGAAGTCGACGTTGATGAGACCGGGGCGCGTGATGAGCTCCGCAATGCCCTGCACCGCTCCTTGCAGCACGGTATTCGCCGCCTTGAAGGCATCGAGCAACGTGGTGGAGCTGCCGAGCACCGACAGCAGCTTTTGATTGGGAATCGTGATGAGCGAGTCCACGTACTTCGACAGTTCCAGCATGCCTTGATCGGCGACGCGCGAGCGTTTATTGCCTTCCATTTCGAAAGGCTTGGTCACCACGGCGACGGTGAGAATGCCGAGCTCCTTGGCGACTTGCGCCACCACCGGCGCGGCGCCCGTGCCCGTACCCCCGCCCATGCCCGCGGTAATGAACAGCATGTCGCAACCCTCGATGAGCTCGATGATGCGATCGCGATCTTCCATTGCCGCCTGCCGCCCCACTTCCGGATCGGCGCCGGCGCCCAATCCCTTGGTGATGTTGCAGCCGATCTGCAAGGCGGTGCGCACTTTGGAGTGCTTCAGCGCCTGCGCATCGGTGTTGATGCAGATGAAGTCCACGCCTTCCAGGCCGGCTTGGACCATGTGTGAGACCGCATTGCCGCCGCCGCCGCCCACGCCCAGCACCTTGATGACGGCGCTTTGACTATAAGAATCCATCAGTTCGAACATTCCAATTCTCCTCGTAGTTCTATCAGAAATTACCTTGAAACCAAGCCTTCATCCGTTCCAGCACACTCTTCATGCCGCCCGCGAGCAGCGGCGCTTCCGTACGTTGCCCATCCAAATTGCTCTTCGCATACAGCAACAATCCGACGCCCGTGGCGTGAATCGGATTGCTCACTACCTCCGACAGTCCGGTGACGTATTGCGGAATGCCGAGACGCACCGGCATGTGAAACACTTCCTCCGCAAGCTCGATGGCGCCTTCCATTTTTGCGCTGCCGCCGGTCAGCACGATGCCCGTGGCCACCTGCTCCTCGAGGCCCGCGCGGCGCAGCTCATCGCGGATGAGGCCGAACAGTTCTTCGTAACGCGGCTCGACGATCTCGGCGAGGGTTTGGCGCGCCAAGCGGCGCGGCGGCCGATCCCCGACGCTCGGCACCTCGATGGTCTCGTCGGGATTCGCGAGCTGCGACAAAGCGCAGGCGTATTTGATCTTGATGTCCTCGGCGTATTGCGTGGGTGTGCGCATGGACACCGCGATATCGTTGGTGATTTGATCGCCCGCGATCGGGATGACGGCGGTGTGGCGGATTGCGCCGCCGCCGAATACCGCGATATCGGTGGTGCCGCCGCCGATGTCGACCACGCACACGCCGAGATCCTTCTCATCTTCGGTGAGCACCGCATAGCTCGAAGCAAGCTGTTCCAAGACGATGTCGTCGACGGCCAGCCCGCAGCGCTGCACGCACTTGACGATATTCTGCGCGGCGCTGTCGGCGCCCGTGACGATGTGAACCTTGGCCTCCAACCGCACGCCCGACATGCCGATGGGATCGCGAATCCCTTCCTGGGTATCGACGATGTATTCCTGCGGCAGCACGTGCAGGATTTTTTGGTCCGCGGGAATCGCCACGGCCTTGGCGGCATCGATCACGCGCTCGACGTCGCCCTGCAGGACTTCCTTGTCCTTGATGGCGACGATCCCATGCGAATTGAGGCTGCGCACGTGGCTGCCGGCGATGCCGGCATACACCGAATGGATTTCGCAGCCGGCCATGAGCTCCGCTTC
>JAQGOD010000500.1 GCA_028293775.1 Gammaproteobacteria bacterium | reverse complement strand
TCGCGATCGTTACCGATGGCGCGAGGATGCTGCCCGCCCACTTTCGCCGGCCGGCATTCGCCGCGCACGCAAGGCAGCAGAGGGACTCAAGAAACTCACGGGCCGACCGCAGCGTCTGTTGACCAGTCCGCTGGTGCGCGCCAAGCAAACTGCACAGATTCTGACCGACGTCGCAGGCTGGCCGGCGGCCGACGTGGTATCAGAGCTCTCACCGGGCGAGCCCGCACTGGCGGTAATCGAGCTGCTCGCGAAGGACCACAGCAAGCTGACGGCTGTAGTCGGCCATCAACCGGGCCTGGGGCACCTGCTCGCAGCCTGCATGCTCGGCGGCGGCGGTTCACTTCGGATTGAATTGAAAAAAAATGCCGTGGCGTGCGTGTCTTTCAACGGCAAGCCCCGCGCGGGGCAGGCCGAACTCAAATGGCTCGCGACTCCGCGGATGCTGCGCGCCCTGCGCCAACAGCCGTTTGTTGCTCAACGATCGATCGTCTGCTGCAGGTGCGGGGGATAGCGGTCTCCCTGCACTCTGATTGATGAGACGGCGCTTTCGACGTCCTGAAGCTCTGCGGACGTCAGTTTGATCGCCGCCGCTCCGATGTTCTCTTCCAAGCGATGCAACTTCGTGGTGCCTGGGATCGGCACGATCCAGGGCTTCTGTGCCAGAAGCCACGCCAGGGCGATTTGTGCGGGCGTGGCGTGCTTTTTGCTTGCGATCTTGCCGAGCAGATCGACCAGGGCCTGATTCGCCTTGCGAGCCTCCGGCGCAAAACGGGGAAGGGCGCTGCGGAAGTCCTTGGCATCGAGCGTCGTGTTCTCCCTGATGGCGCCGGCGAGGAAACCCCTGCCGAGGGGACTGAAGGGAACGAAGCCGATGCCGAGTTCTTCCAGTGCGGGCAGAATTTCCGTCTCCGGCTCCCGCCACCACAGCGAGTATTCGCTCTGGAGGGCGGTCACCGGTTGGACCGCGTGGGCGCGGCGGATGGTCTTCACGCCGGCTTCTGAAAGGCCGAAATGTCGGACCTTGCCTTTGGCGATGAGATCCTTGACCGTGCCGGCGACATCTTCGATCGGTACGTTCGGATCGACACGGTGCTGATAGAACAGATCGATCACGTCGGTCTTGAGGCGCTTGAGCGACGCCTCGGCGACCTCACGGATGTGCTCGGGCCGGCTGTTCAAGCCGCGCTGTGCGCCGGCAGCATCGAATTCGAAACCGAACTTAGTTGCGATCACGACCTGCGCGCGATAGGGCGCCAGAGCTTCGCCTACCAGTTCCTCGTTCTTGTAAGGACCGTAGGCTTCGGCGGTGTCAAAGAACGTGATTCCGCGCTCGAATGCGGCACGGAGCAGCTTGATTGCTTCTTGCTTATCGGTCGCGGGACCGTAGGCAAAACTCAGGCCCATGCAGCCCAAGCCGAGTGCGGAGACTTCAAGAGTGCTCTTTCCAAGTTTACGTTTTTGCATTGCTAGCTCCTTTTGGCGGCTATTTCTTACGCTGATCTTGTGCCATGCACTAAGGAAAAGGTCTAATGTCCGCCGACCACAATGCGGACAGGACTTTCGAATGCAGTGCGGACAAAAGATACGCCGGTTGTGACGTAGTGCGCCTGTTCACGGGTTGCGCGGTATTGTTACTCGGTCTTGCGGCAGCAGCGCCGCGCTGTTTCGGGGCCGATCAATGGGGCGGTTCTCTCAGCATCACGAGCGATTATATCGTGCGCGGTGTATCGCGAACCAACTATGGACCCGCCTTACAAGGGGACCTACATTATTATTCGGGCTCGGGTTTTGTGGCGGGATTGTTTGCCTCCAACACGAAATTTGATCCTGAAGATCGCCCGGACGTCGAAGTCGATGCCTACCTCGGCTTTGCGTGGACGCTGGATAGCGACTGGAGCGGCCGGATTCTGGCCAGTCACTATACGTATCCCTGGAGCCCGGCAGGGTCGGGATATGACTATGACGAATTCGACGTCACCGTAGTCTTCCAAGAATGGCTGAGTGCCACGCTCGCCTATTCACCGAACGCGTGGCGCGATTTGCCGTCCGGCGACCTCATCGGTGTGCCCAACGAAGTGGCGGAGATTGGTCTGCAGCGGCCGATCCTGGGCAAACTGTCCGGCACGGCCAGCATCGGATACTCGCATTTCGCCGGCCCCCCGCAGCCGGAGGGTTACGCCTTTTGGAGCCTCGGCGCCGCCTACGACCTCGCGCCGGTGGCAATTCTGGTGTCCTATGTTAAGACTACGCCAGAAGCTAAAGCATTGTTTTACAATGCAGCGGGGAACTGGCGCTGGACTGGCACAGTGATTTGGCGCTTCTAATTCGGCTGCGAGATTCACTTCCAGTGCTCGCAGCCGGACGGACGGGGAATAGCTCGACATGGATAAGGACGGCGGATTCCGATGAGCGTACCGGCGAAGGATTCGTCGAAAGAGCGCGATAGTGAACTTCTTATCGCCATCGCGGGCGGGAGCCGTCAGGCGTTGGGGGATCTATACCTCGGTTATCACCGACGCCTTGTGCGATTCTTGTCGCGATTCACATCATCCTACGAAAATACCGAAGAGATCATCAACGATACGTTTCTAGTCGTTTGGCAAACCGCCAAGGATTTTCGTTTTGAATCCCAAGTCTCAACTTGGATCGTAAGCATTGCATACCGCACGTTGACCAAGTCGCTGCGAAGTCAGAAAAACCATCTCCAGGTCCAAAGCTGGGGGCAATCCACCGAGCAATCCGTCGATCCAACGCTCAACGCCGAAGTTCAGGATTGGCTGACGCAAGGCTTGAGGCAATTTCCCGTCGAACAGCGCCTGACACTCGAACTTGCCTTTCACATGGGTCATTCGCTGCATGAAATCGCGTCAATCACGGATTGCCCGGTCAGCACAGTCAAGGCACGCTTGTTTCACGCGCGCGCAAAGTTGCGTCATTTCCTTCCTGCCTTAGGCGGCGATGCCGCCGGATTGCCGGCGAGAGACGAATGACACCCGACGATCAAAGACGCAGTGCGTGCCGAGAAGTGTCGGAACGCATTCCTTGGTATCTCAACGGCACCATCGGCGAGGATGAGCGGCAGCGGGTAGACGCCCACCTCAAACACTGTACGAGTTGTCGCAATGAATTGGCTCAGGATCGGCTGGTGTATCGAGGCATGAATGCCGACATGGCGGTCGAGTACATGCCTGCGGCTTCGCTCAAACGGTTGCAGGCGCGCCTCGACGCGGTCGAGGCCGAGCCTCCTGTGCACGTGCCGGCCGAGAAGCCTGAACGCCCGCCCATGCGCCGGCAGGGATTGCTGGTGGCGTCGATTGTCGTGATGGCCGTTGCGATCAGCATATTGTCGGTCAATCAGTGGCTGCAGTTCCGCGCGCTAACCGCGGCGCCCAAATATCACACTGTCACGACTCCCATGCCGCGTGCGCAGGGCGAGGTGATTCGTGCGGTGTTTTCGCCGACCATCACCTTGGTCGACGTGCAGTCCATACTCGATGAGGCCGGCTTGAGAATTGTTTCTGGGCCGACCGAGGCGGGAGTGTATTCGCTGGCCGCTAATTCCCGCCGATCCGTAAGTTCATCGCTGGGGATATTGCGGGGGAACGCGCACGTTCGCTTCGCCGAGAGTATTCAATCGGCTGCCGGATCGGATGACGTGCCATGATGCGCTGGCTGCCGCTACTTCTCGCGCTTTTGGTATCCGCATGCGGCAACACGCCGGTGCGGATTCAGTCACGCGCTCTGGCCAATCTGCCCCCGGGCTCGCCTGAGCAATTCATCATTTTGGCGGTCCACAATAGCTCGAGCGCTTTCATCCCTCGCGCCGGCACACCGCGCGGCTACGATAGCATCACGAGCTACGGGCCGAGCGCAGCTGCGCGCGGGATGATGCGCTCCTTGGAGCGCGACTACCGACTACGCGAAGTTGACGCATGGCCGATCCAGCCATTGCACATTCATTGTGCCGTCCTCGAAATACCCAAAGGCACGGATCGAGACACATTGCTCGCGACGCTGGCGCACGATCGACGCGTCAAACTGGCGCAGCCGTTGCAGACTTTTGCAACTCGCACAGAAGCCTACAACGACCCCTATGTGGAGTTGCAGCGCGGCTTTCAACAAATGCATGTCGCCGGCGCCCATCCCTGGTCACGCGGCGAGGGTGTCACTGTAGCGATCATCGACACGGGTGCCGACATCCGCCACCCCGATTTGCGCGGTAACATTGCTGCCGCAGCTAATTTCGTCGATTTCGACGACTTGCAATTCCGGCGCGACCGTCACGGCACCGAGATGGCCGGCGTCATCGCGGCGGTTGCCAACAATAGCGAAGGCATTGTCGGTATCGCACCGGGCGCGCGTCTTATGCTGTTCAAGGCGTGTTGGCAGGGGCGGCTCGACGAGGACATCGCCCAGTGCAATTCGTTTACGCTTGCTCGAGCACTCGTTGCCGCATTCGACGCTCACGCCCAGATCATAAACTTAAGTCTTGCGGGCCCCGCGGATCCGTTGCTGAGCGATCTCATTCGCGAAGGTATTCGCCGCGGTGTGTTGTTTGTCGGTGCTGCTTCTTCGACGGCGGACCAAGGCGGGCTTTTACATTTGCCGGGCGTCATTGAAGTCGCCAGCATGGGGAAGCAATCGATGCTGGGCTCGGTGCTGTATGCGCCGGGTCGAGAAATTCTGACACTGTTGCCCGGTGGCCACTACGACTTTGCATCGGGGGATTCCATTGCCACGGCAGAGGTCAGTGGAGTCCTTGCATTGCTGGTCGCAAAGAAGGCCGCGCTGTCGGCGGCCAACGCGTACGAACTGTTACGTGACACCAGCGGGCATTTCCCAGCAGCCCGGGGCGATGGAGCGGTCGTCGATGCCTGCGCCGCGGTGGTCTCGCTCGTAGGGCACGGAATCTGCGGGCGTCCGGAATCCCGCACTGCATCGAGACCGGCGCCCTAAGGCCGCGCGTACGAGCCCGCAGCTGCGTTGGGCCGGCAGCGAAATTCCACGTACTTTGTATAGCAAAGAAATGTAAAGCCTTACGGTTAGTACCATTCCAAACAAAAAAGGTTGCGAAAAACTAAAAAATATCTTGTGTTAAGCGTTTTTGCTTGGCACTATCCGTCGCAACAACGCGACAACATATCTCATATTGAATATGAGGCGGTGTTGCCGGGGCACCCTGGGTTCCGTGCGATCGGCGGGGATCAAGGGCAGGAATAAAGCGTCGAGGGGAGCCGCGATGAAAAACAAAAGAGGCGCATTCCAGTGCGCGCACCATCAGTCGTTACGCGTATCTGCTGCTTTGGCGGCTATAGGAGCCGCGAGTTTTTTGCTGGCACTGCCTGCCTCTGCCGCGTACGAGGTTGTCACCGTAACCAACGGCGGCACCATTGACGGTGTGGTGACGCTGTCAGGCACCCCACCCGCCGGGGCGGTGATCAAGGTCACCAAAAATCAGGATTACTGCGGCGCCACAATTCCCGACCCTGCGTACACCGTCGGTGCGGGCGGCTCGCTGGGGAACGTGGTGGTTTATCTCAAAGACATCACGAAGGGAAAGGCGGCGCCCGCCGAACCGATTGCGCTGCTCAACGATCATTGCATGTTCTCCCCACGCGTGCAGGGTGCGATGGTGGGGCAACAGGTCAAGATCTCCTCGAACGACCCAATACTACACAACACCCACCCGCAGGACGCGGAGACCAACGCGACAATCTATAACATCGCGCTCCCCTTCAAGGGATTCTCCGTGACCAAGCCGCTACCGCCCAGTCCGGAGCTGATCAAGGTGAAGTGCGACGCACACGAATGGATGCACGCTTGGATCATGGAGCTCGACCATCCCTATTCCGCTACCACCGGTGCGGACGGCCACTTCACCATCAAAGATGTGCCGCCCGGCAGCTATACGTTGGTGGCGTGGCACGAGGTGGCCGGTGAGAAGTCGGAGCCGGTAGTGGTCGCGGCCGGTCAAACCGCAAAACCAAAAATAACTCTCGCAGCAAAATAAATAACTTCAGTTCGGGGAGTCGCCATGACAGGTAAAGGTTCGCTGAAGGTAATTCTGCGGCTTGCAGTCTTCGCCGTCGTTATGTTCGTCTTTGTCTCGCCGGCCTCCGCCATCCCGGCCTTTGCCCGCAAGTATTCATTGCGCTGCACGGCGTGTCATGAGTCTTGGCCGGTGCTGAACGATTTTGGCAGGTCGTTCCGCGACAACGGTTATCAGTTGCGTCTCGGCAAGGACGACACCGTGACCGCCGATCCGGGCTACTGGCCGGTAGCGGTGCACATAGTGCCCACCTACCTGTACACGAAGACCACGAACCAGACCACCGACCAGGGTGGGAAGGACATCGGTTCAGGAGGGGTTGCGGATGCCGGAATGGACCTTCTGATGGCGGGGGTGTTGACCAAGAATATTTCCTTCCTGGTGGTGCCCACGGGCTTCGCCTCGGACGGCGTTGTGACTCTGGAATCGTATTGGGCGTATTTCACGCGCGTAATCAAGGACTCCGACTGGCTCAACATCCGCCTTGGGCAGCACGAACTGGATTTGCCGGCGTCGGGGCATCGTCCGTTGTCGTTGAGCGATACCTACCTAATGTACTCGTATCATCCGGGCATCCCGGGCGGCACTAACTACTCCGCCTTCGACATGGGCGAGAATCAACGCGGTGTCGAATTCCTGGGGCACGATGCCACCGACCTGACGCGATACAGCATCGATGTATTTTCGGCGAAAGATTCGCTCGGCTCGAGGAACGCATGGAGTTCGCCGTCGTTCTATGGTCACTTCCAAAAGTACTTTCGGTTCAAAGACGGACCCATCTCTGAGGCAGAAGTGGGCATTTGGGGTGTCCAAGCAAATTATCCCACTCAGTTCCTGACTTCAGGCGGTCTGGCCATTCCAGGCAGCGGGAGCAATCTCCAGGCATCGACCCGCTATGGGGTGGAGGCGAATATTTGGATTGGTCCGACCGTTGCACCGCTCCATCTGGATTTGGTCTACGGTCACGGTGTCGATAAAAAAGGGTTGCTGGTGACCTCGGACGGCGTGACCCCTGCCGACCGCAATGGCACGTGGAACGGCGGCTTTTTCGAGGCGATCTGGGTGCCGCCGGGCGACATGCTCCATTGGTCTTTATTCGGGCGCTACGACATCGTGCGCAACAAGGACCAGCCGCTCATTTCGGCGCCATCCAACTATAACGATCAGGATCAGTGGACGCTCGGGCTTATCTATACGGTGGCCTATAGCATCCGCGACGAAGTGGCCTTCCACGCCGAGGTTTCGACGAACAAAGCCAAAGGAATCGGTTTTGCGGGGCTGGATCAACGCACGGATAGCATCATGCTGGGGGTCGACTTCGCGTACTAGGAATGTCTCGACGAGGGCTGTTGAATAGAAATTCGGGGAACAACAGCGGACCAGAGCGAGGACCGTCATCGACAATCGCGTTCGTCCGCATCCTTAAGGGGTGGCGTATGTTTTATCGTGTCGCGGGTTTGATTCCGGGATTCGCCGGGCTGCTGTTGGTGTTCGGCTCCGCTACGGCGGCCGAGACCGGCGATGTCGCAACCGGCAAGCTGGTCTACCAACGCTATTGCCTGTCCTGTCACGGCGAGCAGGGCAACGGTCAGGGCGAGGCAGCCGAGTACATGAGTATCAAGCCGCGCGACTATCGGCAGGGCACCTATAAGTGGCGTAGTACGCCGTCCGGTTCACTGCCGCTCGATTCGGACCTCGAGCACACGTTGCAGAATGGGTTGTATGCCACATACATGCCGACGTGGAAGGTGCTCGACGAGCGATCGCGGCGCGACGTGATCGCCTACATCAAGACCTTTTCCCCGCGGTTCGCGACCGAGAAGCCGCAGGCCCCCATTACCATTCCGCCCGATCCGGGCTATACCGACGAGTCAGTCAAACGCGGTAGTGCGGTGTACCAGAAGTACAACTGCTCTCAATGTCACGGTGCCGGCGGGCAGGGCGACGGTCCTTCCGCGCACGAACTCAAGGATGACTGGGGTAACCCGATCGTCCCCTACGACCTGACGAAAGGACACGTGAAGTGCGGCGACAAGTCGACCGATATCTATAGGGTGTTCATGGCGGGCTTATCGGGCACTCCGATGCCGACTTTTGCCGATTCGCTGAGCCCGACGGACGCGTGGGACCTCGTGCATTTCATCCAAAGTTTGAGTCCAGGGTATGCCAAGACTTTCCCGGGCATGGCAGCCAACGTTCCCGCGGGAGCGCATCCATGAGCGATGAACACGGCAATCCTGATTCGGTCACTCGCTACGCAGAACCGGGAATCGAAGAGCGACACGGCATCGTTCCGGCCTGGCTCGCCGTCGTGTACGTGGTCATGTTCGTCTGGATGATCTGGTACACGTTCGTTTACTGGACCGATAAGGGTTGATCCATGAGCACCACTGCCAACACGCTGTTCGACGAACATGCCGCGCCTCGTGCGTTTGCCTCCGCTACCGGCGAGCTCGTCAATCGCGAACTCATCCTCAAGTTCATGGCCGCTGCCTCATTTTGGCTGGTTTTTGCCCCGACTGTCGGCGCAATCGTCGCGATCAAGTTCAATTATTACGACTTCTTAGGTCACATTTCCTGGCTCACATGGGGCCGCCTTCGTCCCGTGCACGTCATGGGCGTGGTCTTCGGTGGATTCTCCACGGCAGTCATCGGGCTGACCTACTACATCGTTCCCAAGCTCTGCGGCGTGCCGATGTACAAGGAGAAATGGGGATATACCATTTATTGGTTGTGGAACGTTTTTCTTACCATCGGCTTCATTTCCTTGGCGCTGGGTTACAACAGCGGGATCGAGGCGGGCGAATTCCCGCTTTGGAGGTTCAAAGTCTGGAGCAGGTAACCACCGGCGCAAAACCTGATGAAGCCGGCTA
>JAQGOD010000482.1 GCA_028293775.1 Gammaproteobacteria bacterium | reverse complement strand
GCCTGCATGTCATCCCAGGGAAACTCGCCGAACCAATAGCGGTAGAAATAATTGGTCATGTCGCCGGTCAGCACGAAGCTGGTCCAGTTGATCACAGGCTTGACCACTACGGCGGCTCGAAAGCGATCGGTGTGCCCGACGATCCACGCGGTAAGCACGCCGCCACCGCTGCCGCCCGTGACGAACAAGCGCTGCGGGTCGACATAGCCGCGCGCCAACACCGCATCCACGCCCGAAATGAGGTCGTCGTAGTCTTTGTTGGGATAGTCGTGATGAATCAGATTGGCGAACTCCTCGCCATAGCCCGTGCTGCCGCGCGGATTCATGTACAGCACCACGTAGCCCGCCGAGGCATAGAGCTGGATTTCGGCGGCAAAGCTCGGCGCATACATGGCGAACGGACCACCGTGGATTTCCAACACGAAGGGATATTTTTTCGAAGGATCGAAACCCGGCGGCTTGACGATCCAGCCTTGCATGCGCCGATGGTCGGCTGAGGAATCGAACGTGATTTCCTCCAGCGCACCGACGGTTCGCTGTGCAAGCAGGTTGTCGCTCAAGTTGCCTAAGGTCACGATGTCGCGCATCGAGGTGCCGGTGGCAAGCGCCGAGGGGGCCGTCGGGCTCGCTTTGGTAAAGGCGAATCGGCCGTTCGCGGAAATCGAAAACGAACCTCCCGCGTAGGGACGGGAGACATCGCCACCCCCCGCGCCGTCGGCAAGCACGCGCATTTTGCCTTGCAAGTCGACGGCGGCGATCTTGATCGACCCATGATCATCGTATTGGAATACCAGTTGCTTAGCGTCGCCCAGCCATTTCGGCGAGGCGGCATCCCGGTCGAGGCCGGCCGTGATCGAGTGCGAATGGCTGCCGTCGCTGTCCATGACATAGAGCTGAGTGGCCTGGTACCCCAATTGCTTGTCATCGAAGCCCAAGTACGCAATGTGCTTGCCGTCGGGAGAGGGCACCGGATGACGATCGGGACCGCGGCGGTCCGTGAGCGCATGAATGGAGTCGTCCGCCAGGTCGATGCGGTAGATCTCACTGTCCAAGGGGTCGTAGTCCGCATCCGCGCGGCGGTTTGCGCCCACCAGCACGCCGCGCCCATCCGCCGTGAAAGCCGGCGGACCCTGATGATCGAAATCGCCGCGCGTTAGCTGGCGCGCGGCACCGCCATCGGCGGACACGATGAAAACCTGGTTGAAGGTGCTCGGCAAATACCCTTCGCCGTCGGCGCGGAAAACCATCCGATCGATCAATTTCGGCGGGTCCGCCCATTTGGCATTTTTCGGCGTTTCCGGCAACTCGACCTTCAGAGGCTTGCGTTCTTGCGCCACCGGCATGGTGAAGGCCAGCCATTTTCCATCCGGCGACCATGCAAGGCCGCTGGGTGCATCGGTAAAGTTGCTGATCGGCGCAGTCACGCCGCTTGCCGTCCAATACATGAAGAGCTGCATGGAGCCGTCGGCCGCACGGGAGACGTAGGCAATGCGTGTGCCATCCGGCGACCAGCGCGGCGAACCGCTGGTCGGCGCACTCGACAAAGGCCGTTCGTTCTTGCCATCGCTCCCGACCAGCCAGACGCTGCCCCGGGCTCGGTCCGTTTTGATGTCAAACCCCGAGCGCACGTAAGCGATGCTGCGTCCATCGGGCGAGACCTGCGGATCCGCGGCCCATTGCAGATCGAAGACATCGAGCGGTTTGAATGCCGGTTTCTGCGTTTGTGCAAAGCCCGGCGCACTGACGCCTAGGATCAGAAGCGCTGCGGAAAATCTCAAGCTCACCGAAATCTTTCTCATTGATGTCTCTTAGCCGGCTGCCCAGCAGTAACGTTGATGTTCATCCACGATTCCCACAGCCTGCATGAAGGCGTAACAAATGGTTGAGCCGACGAATTTGAAGCCCTTTTTCTTGAGAGCCTTGCCCATCGCATCGCTGTGCTTGGTCGATGGGGCGATGTCGCCGAGATACAGCGGCCGGCGGCGCAGGACCTTGCCATTCGTGAACTGCCAGAGGTAGTCGCTGAAAGTCCCGTGCGATGCGCGGATTTCAAGGTAAGCGCCGGCATTGGCGATAAATGCGTCCACCTTGAGCCGGTTTCTGATGATGCCGGGATCGAGCAGCAGACGGCGGCGCTTCGCCGCGTTGTAGCGGACCATTTTTTCAGCGTCGAAATTATCGAAGGCCTGCCGGTATGTCTCGCGCTTGCGCAGCACCGTGATCCAGCTTAGGCCCGCCTGCGCCCCTTCGAGACACAGCATTTCAAACAGCGGTTGATCCTCGCGCACCGGCACGCCCCACTCGTTATCGTGATAGGCCAGGTACAGCGGGTCCGGCGGGCACCAGGCGCAGCGCAATTTGCCGTCCGCATGGCGCTGGGCCTTGAGCTTGCGACGATCGATCGGCACCGAAGGCGATCAATGCGCCTTGGCGGCGATGACCTCTATTTCCACCAGCGCCCCGGGCGCGGCAAGACCTGCCACTTGAACAGCGCTGCGTGACGGCTTGTTGGGTTGATCGGCGGTGGCAAAGAATTGCTTGTACCCGGCCATCATTCCGGCGAAATCCATTTTGTTGTCTTTGGCCGGGTCGGCCACCAGAAATACGGTCATTTTCACCACGTCGCCCATGGTGAGCCCAAGCCTGGCGAGCGTTCCTTTGATCGCGTTGAGCGCCCCGACGGTTTGAGTCTCCGTATCCCCGTAAGCGGCGGTGCTGCCTTTCGGCGCATCCTTGTTGATCACCGGCGCCAACGCACCGCTCAAGAAGTACGTGTCGGTGCCGCCTTTGACCGTCACCGCAGAGGAGATCGGGAAGTCACTGCCGTCCAGCGGCAAACGCTCAACCTTCTTTTGGTCGGCCGCCCACAGCGGTGCCGCCGCCAGAAACGTAAGAGCGCCGGCGGCGAGAATGAGCTTGCGCCCACGATTCATGCTAGACATCGCATCCCCTTTCCACTGATTTTAAATGTGCAATCGGACAGCGTGACGCACTTTATAGACCAATTCAATGCAATCCACACCGCGTGTGCGGCGAGCGGTGCTGCGGATTTCGTGCATGAGCTTGAGCAAAACCCGCGTGCTCAAGTCAGCCGTCATGCTCGCCTTCGGATCGACTCCCAGGTGCAGCACCGCGAATCGCTCGTGAGCCGAACGAACGAACACGGCGACGCCGACCGGTCGGCCCTCTTCCGAGACTGCGAACAGGGTTTGGACACCCTCGATGTCGCCGACGCGCACGCGTAAACCGCCGTCCTGCTCAAAGATTTCCGGTACGCCATAGGTGTCGATGGATTGTTGAATCCCGGTGCGTACCCGATGCTGGTTGACGTTGAAGAACAGCAGCTGTTCCAGGGCTGGACGCTGCTGCGAAGCGAGTTTC
>JAQGOD010000451.1 GCA_028293775.1 Gammaproteobacteria bacterium | reverse complement strand
GGAATTTGATGGGCATCAGATCCCCGTGCATACGCAGCATCGGCGGCACGCCCACGGCCAAATGCAGGTCCGAGCAACCCTGGGCGACGCCTAATTTGAGGAATGCATCGATTCTTGCCATAACGTGTAAGGCTACCCGTAAGCAATTGGATTTTCGAGCGATTAGGCCCGGAATGGGCCATAAACGTGAGGTCCGTCAACCCTTAAACGTGAGGTCCGTCAACCCTTAGTGTCCCAAGACAGGCAACTAGAGGAATTTTTCGAGCGACAGGCGCAGTTCGTCCATGCTCTGCGCGCGCTTGGCCTTGTCCAGCGACATGCATTTCATGACCAGGCTGTTCAACTCCGGCGGCAATGCCTTATTGATTTCGATGGGCTGGCGCGCCTTGCCCTGGACGTGTTGGTACATGACGGACATGTGATCGCCGCGCGAGTAGGGGGGTACGCCGGCGAACATCTCATACATGATGACGCCGAGACTGTAGATGTCGGCCCGTTCGTCGACCTTCTTGCCCAAGATCTGTTCGGGCGCCATGTACTTCGGCGACCCGATGACATAGCCGGTCTTGGTCAATTGGGTATCACCTTGGGTCTGCGCGGCGGCAACGCCGAAGTCGACTATTTTCAGCAGTAGGTCGTTGTCGATCAGCACGTTTGCCGGTTTCAAGTCGCGGTGCACGATGCCTGCTTGGTGCGCGACCTGCATGCCGGTGGCGATGTCGATCGCAAATTTAACCGCACGCTTGAGCTCCACAGGCTTCTCATTGACGATTTCTCCGCCCAGCGTGTGCGAGGGAAAGTATTCCATGGAGATCGCGTAATTGCCGCGGATGTACAAGAAATCGTAAATGCGGATGACATTTTTGTGGGTAATTTTGCGGCTGTAGCGCAATTCGTGCACGAAGCGCTTCATCATTTCCTCGTCCGAGGAGACGTTGGAATTCAAGAATTTGAGGATCAAACGCTCTTCGACGACGGTGTCCTCCATGAGCAATACCGTTCCGAATGCGCCCTTGCCGATCTTTTCGATGTACTTGTAGCGGCCCTCGATGATGTCTCCCGGCGTCAAAGTCGCAATGTCCAGCCTGGCGGTCGCCGAGGAATCTTCGCTCTGCTTGACGGCGCTTGCCAATGCCGCATTGTCGACCAGCAGGGTCTTGGCCGGCTCTTGCATCTTCTCGGCACGCTGATTCGCCGCCAGCTGCTGCGTGGAGAAACGATTGTCCAACTCCTGAATGGCGCGTGCGACCGCCTGGCTCAATGTTCCATCGGGGCTGGCAGCGGACACAGCCTGCAGCCGCACGCGGATGGTATCGGCGCGGCGCTCATCGGCGAGCTTCGCCACAGCGGCAATCGCCTCGACTTTGATTTCGTTTTCCGAGCGGGACAACATGGGCAAAAGGCTTTCAAGGCTCTTTTGGTCGCCAATCTTTCCGATGGCCCTGATTACCGTGGGCAGCGACTTCGCCTCGCCCTGCAACATGTCAATGAACCGCGGCAAGGCTTTGGAGGTGCCGATTTCCGCCAGCGCATCGACGGCGCGTTCGCTCACCCACCAGTCAGGGTCCCGGGTGGCTTCGATGAGCTGGGCCACGGCGCGCTCATCCTTGGTCTGATTCAGGATTTCGATAGCGGCGCGGCGTATGTCTTGATTCTCATCCTTGATGAGGGTGAGAACGGCGTCGACCACCCGCGGGCCGCCGATTTTGCCCAAGGCATCGGCGGCGCGTGTTCGCACCCACCAATCGCTGTCGGCGATGACTTCCAGCAGATACTTGACGGATTTCGATGTGCCGACGACATTCAGCACTTCTACCGCGGCACGCCGAGCGTATTCGTTTTCATCCTTGAGCACTTCGACCAGGTACTTGATGGTCTCCGGATGGTTGACCTTGACGACGACGTCGACAGCCTTGTTTTGCACCTCGATTTCAGGGTCGCGCAGCATACCCACGATCAAGGGCATATCGAAGGAGCCGTCCATCTTGGCAAGCGCAGACAACGCCGCAGAGCGGATGAATTTGCTGCTGTCCTTGAGCTGTTTCTGCACCGCCTGCTGCACCTTGGGCAGATTGAAGCGGGCCAGTACGTTGATGATGTGCAGGCGCGCGACCGGATCCTTGCCCTCGATCCTCGCGACCAAGTCATCGACTGAGGACTCGTCAGCTATTTCGCCGATGATTTTGAACAGTCCGTTGCGTTCGCTGGGCTCTTGGGTATAGGCGGCATTCAGCAGTTCGCGCACCGCATAGCGTGTTTTCTGAGCGGCGATGACATCGAGGAGCGCCTGCTTGGGCATCCCGGGCTTGCTCAGTGCGTCGAGCAATGCGTGCGCGGGGTAGTTCTTACTCGAGGACAACGCCCATGCTATTCCCGACATGGCACGGCCGTTCGCCTCCGACATGATCCGCAACAAGGTTGGGAGGGTTTTGGCATCGATCAGCCGAGAAAGCGCCTCGACATACGCGGTCGTTTCGCGCTTTTCCGAGGTTGCCAGCGCATCGACGATGGGCTCGATGGCATCGGAACCCAGCGCAACCAATTTCTCCAGTGACTTTTGTGCCTCCGGGCTGCCAGGATTGCCGCTGGATTTGAGTTCGGCGATAAGCCGATCGGCACGGTAATTGGCGAATAAACTCATTCTGCGCCTAAGTTGACGATTTTCCCGAGAGAACTGCCCATTGTTACCCTAAAATCAGGCGCCCTCCCTAGTCTTGTTTCTCAATATAGAATTATGCCATACGTCACGCTTTTCGCTGCCTGCGGTACAATTGACAGTTCTTATGAATCAATCTCCTGCCGCGGACAATGTGATCCGCGAGAGCTTAAGTACCTATCCTGATCCGTACCTCGGCCAGACCCTAGGCGAGGCCAAGGCCGTCGGATCGGTCACGTCCCGCGCCCGGGTGGTGGCGGTAGAGCTGATATTGGGTTTCCCATGCGCCGATTACTCGCATGAACTGCAGGCGGCCCTCCAGGCGTACCTGAAACCGGTCTTAGGCGATGCCCAATTGGAGCTAAAGCTTAAGGCCCAAATCACGGCGCACGCCGTGCAGCGCACCCTCAAGCCGCTTGCGAACGTCAAGAACGTCGTTGCCGTCGCGTCCGGCAAAGGCGGCGTCGGAAAATCCACCACTGCGGCGAATCTCGCCCTGGCCTGGGCCGCTCAGGGCGCCAAAGTCGGTCTGCTCGATGCCGATATTTATGGCCCCAGTCAGCCGTTGATGATGGGACTGAGCGGCTCGAGGCCGGTTAGCCCAGACGGCAAGCACATGACGCCCCTCAAGGCGCACGGCGTCGAAGTCATGTCCATCGGCTTCATGATCGACCAGGAGCAACCGATGGCGTGGCGCGGTCCGATGGTAACTCAGGCGCTGACCCAGATGCTCAGCGACACCACGTGGGGCGATCTGGACTACTTGGTGGTCGACATGCCGCCCGGAACCGGCGACATCCAACTCACGCTGGCACAACGGGTACCCGTCAGCGGAGCTGTCATTGTCACCACCCCGCAGGACATCGCGCTATTGGACGCCCGCAAGGGGCTCAAGATGTTCGAGAAGGTCGAGGTACGGGTGCTCGGGGTCGTGGAGAACATGAGCTTGCATGTCTGCTCCCAGTGCGGTCACCTCGAACACATTTTCGGCAGCGGCGGCGGGGCGCGCATGGCGGCCCAATATGGCGTGCAGTTGCTGGGCGAATTGCCGCTGGACATCCGGATTCGCGAAGATGCGGACGGCGGCGCACCGACCATCGTGTCGGAGCCTGACAGTGAACGCGCTCGCGCCTACTTCCTCATGGCGCGACGCACGGCTGCGCGCCTGGCCACGTTGAACAAAGACTACAGCCGAGCCTTCCCAAAAATAACGATCGAAGCAACCTAATGAGCATAAAAAGCGATCGCTGGATCCGGCGCATGGCCGCCGCACACGGCATGATCGAGCCTTTCTCGGCGGAACAAGTTCGCTTGGCCAATGGCCACAAAATCGTTTCCTACGGCACGTCGAGCTACGGCTATGACGTGCGCTGCGCCGAAGACTTCAAGATTTTCACGAACATCAATTCCACCATCGTGGATCCGAAGGCCTTCGACGAGAAGTCCTTCGTGGACTTCAAAGGTCCCGTTTGCATCATTCCGCCGAACTCGTTTGCGCTTGCGAGCACGGTGGAATATTTTCGAATTCCACGCAGCGTGTTGACGGTGTGCTTGGGAAAATGCGTCACGGGCGACACCCGGGTCGTTGACGCCGATACCGGAGCGTACGTGCCGATCACGGAAATGCGTTGGGGTAAATCGACGCTGGCGCTCGATTCCTGGCGGCTCAAAGCCGCTAAAGTTTCAGCGTTTGTTCCACAAGGCAAAAAAGCGGTCTTTGAACTTCGCACTCGAGCCGGTTTGCGCATTCGTGCGA
>JAQGOD010000415.1 GCA_028293775.1 Gammaproteobacteria bacterium | reverse complement strand
CAGGGCGACATGCGCAGCACCTGGCGCGGCGGCAGGTCCAGCGCGCCGCCGAACCGGAACAGTTCACGATAAAATCCAAACAACAGCCCAGGGGAGGGCAGCGGCTGCACCGATTCTTGGGCGATATGGCCGGCGTTGCCGAAGCTCGCGCCCGCGATCCCCGGCTCCGCGCTATCGAGCAGCAAGACCTGTCGGCCCTCTCGGGCCAGCGCGAAGGCGGCGGCCGCACCGATCGCGCCGGCACCAATCACCGCGATCGTGTCTTGCTGGGTCATCGCCCCACCGTATACGATCTGCGATCCTGCAAGCAACCCATTGGCCTCAATCCCATGTCTCATCCCCTGCCTTGTGCTTGGTCCGGTGTATTTCCCGCCGCGACGACTCAATTCGATGCGGCAGGCCAAGTTGATTTGCCTGCCACTCAGCGAGTTCAAAAAGGCTTGTTGAAAGACGGCGTGCACGGCCTGGTCCTCATGGGAACGGTGGGCGAAGGAAACTCGCTCAGCGCCGATGAGAAGCGCGCCGTGCTCAAGGCCGCCGTGGAGGTGGCGGGCGATGTGCCGGTCATCGCCGGCGTCTCGGAATTCACGACCGCGACGGCGGCGAATTTTGCGCGCGATGCGGAGCGCTTGGGCGCCGCTGGCTTGATGGTCCTGCCTGCCATGGTCTACGTGCCCACGCCTGCAGAGCTCGAGCACCATTTCCGTTCCGTGGCGGCCGCAACCGGGCTGCCCATCATGTTGTACAACAACCCGCCTTCTTACCGCGTGAATATCGACATCGCCACGCTCAGTCGCCTTGCGGATGTGCCGAACATCGTCGCGATCAAGGAGTCGGCACCGGATTCGCGGCGCTTCACGGATCTGATCAATGCTTTCGGCGATCGTTTCGTCCTGTTCGCGGGACTCGATGATGTGGCCTTCGAGGCGTTGGTGCTGGGGGCCCAGGGTTGGGTGTCGGGCCTAACAAATTCCATCCCCGCCGAGTCGCTAAGGTTGTACGAGGCGTTGCGCAGCGGTGATCTTGAGCGAGCGCGCCGCATCTATCGCTGGTTCATGCCGCTTCTGCACTTGGATGCCGAGCACGATCTGGTGCAGTCGATCAAGTTGGCCGAACAGATCATGGGCCGAGGTTCCGAGCGCGTGCGACCGCCGCGGCTGCCGCTCTCGGGCGAGCGGCGGGCGGCCGTGGTCGCCATGATCGAGCAGGCTCGCGACACGCGGCCTTCATGATGCCCCCGATTCGAGTGATAGATTCACACACGGGCGGCGAGCCCACCCGCCTGGTGCTCGAGGGAGGGCCCGATTTAGGCGATGGTCCGATCGCGGAACGCGTGCAGCGTTTTCGTGAACGCTTCGATGACTATCGCTGCGCCATCGTGAACGAGCCGCGCGGCTCGGATCCCTTGGTAGGCGCGCTGCTCCTTAAGCCCTATCGGGCCGACTGCGAGTTCGGTGTGATCTATTTCAATAACGTCGGTTATTTAGGAATGTGCGGGCACGGCACTATCGGCTTGATCGCTTCGCTGAAATTCGCCGGCCGTCTACGTCCCGGCGCCGTCAAACTGGATACCCCCGTCGGCGCGGTCGACGTTGAACTCAAGCCGGACGGCCGCATCAGTGTGGCCAATGTCGTCAGTTATCGTTCGGAGCGCCAAGTGATCGTAAACGTTCCGGGAATCGGCGCCGTGGCAGGCGATATCGCCTGGGGAGGCAACTGGTTCTTCTTAATATCCCATCACGATCGAACCCTCGACCTCGAGCACGTCGAATCGCTCACGGATTATTCCTGGCGCGTGCGCGAGGCGCTCAACGCCCAGGGCCATCCGCTCGTCGATCACGTCGAGCTCTTCGGGCCTTCGGTTCTGCCAGGCGCTCAGAGCCGAAATTTCGTGCTGTGCCCGGGTAAGGCCTATGACCGTTCTCCCTGCGGCACGGGAACGAGCGCCAAACTGTCCTGCCTTGCCGCCGATGGCAAGCTTCTCGAAGGCGATGTGTGGGTACAGGAGAGCTTGATCGGCAGCACGTTTGAAGCGACCTATCGCTGGCACGATCGCAGCAAGGGCGAAATCGTGCCCGTGATTACCGGTACGGCGTATGTGACCGGCGAGAATTTGCTGCACCTCGACGCCGAAGATCCCTTCCGCTGGGGCATCCGCGCATGAGCCACTGCGCGAGCGTGTACAATGCGCGGCCAATCGTTTAAAAAGCACAATAAGGCATGGCAAATGCCAGGTATATCATGAGTTTGTTGTTTCGCATCAATGCGGCGCTCGGCGCGGTTTTCTTGATCGCGGCGCTGCTCGCGGGCTACGTCTGCTGGAATATGCTGCAAACCAACGCGCAGCGTGAAGTGTTGGCCGAAGCAGGCTTGATGATGGACAGCGCGGCCGCGGTGCGCATTTACACCGCCAAAGAGATTTTGCCGCTGATCTCGGCGCGGATGCAGGAGGAATTCCCGCCGCAGAGTGTGCCTTCTTATGCGGCCACCCAGAATTTCCTGAGCTTTCACGAGCGCCACCCCGAGTACTCGTATAAGGAGGCGACGCTCAACCCGACCAATCCGCGCGATCGGGCGGCAGATTGGGAAAGCGACATCATTCAGCGATTCCGCAACGATGCGAACACGCAACAAGTGATCGGCGAACGTGATACGCCCATTGGTAAGTCTTTGTATTTGGCGCGCCCGATCCGCGCCAAAGCAGAATGCCTCGTCTGCCACAGCACGGCCTCAGCGGCGCCGCGCAGCCTGATCGCGCGTTACGGCGGCGACAATGGCTTTGGCTGGCAGGCCAATGAAATTGTGGCCGCGCAAGTGGTGTCCGTGCCCTTCGACAGCGCAAGGGCGAACGCCCAGAAGGAGTTTCGTGCTTTCATGGTTTTGCTGATTGTGGTTTTTGGCGCCGTCTTTCTGGTGGTGAATGTGGTCCTCTATCAGCTGGTGGTGCGCCCGGTGCGAAAAATCGCGCTGGTTGCGGATCGGGTGAGCCGCGGCGACATGTCGGCAGAGCATTTTCCGCAACGAGGCGCCACGGAAATCATGTCGGTCACGCATTCTTTCGATCGAATGCGCAAGAGCCTTGAGAAGGCGATGCGCCTGTTGGGGAACTAAGAGCATGGAACGCGAGATTTTTGTCAGCTATTCGCAGCCCGATTACGGTTGCGCCATGGAACTGGTCACGCGGGTCGAAGCGCAGGGCATCAATTGCTGGATCGCGCCTCGCGACATCGCGCCCTCGGCGGATTGGGCCGCTGAGATTATCGATGCGATTTCCAAGTCGCGCACGATGGTTCTGGTCTTCTCCGCCAGCAGCAACGATTCACCGCAGGTGCGCCGCGAGGTGGAACGGGCTGTTCACAAGCAGGTGAACATCTTGCCGTTTCGCATCGAAAATGTGCTGCCGTCCAAAAGCCTCGAGTATTTCTTGAGCGCGCAGCACTGGATGGACGCCTTCCCGCCGCCGCGGGAGCCGCACTATGCGCGTCTGTGCGCTTACTTAAAGGCACAGCTGGCGCCGGTGGAAGCGCACGTTACTCCGGTGGAGGCACGCTTCACTGCGCCGCCCGCCGCGAGCCCACCCTTGGATTCCGCCGAGGTGCTGCGCATCGAACGGCTATTGGCCGGGTACATCGGTCCGATCGCCAAGCACTTGGTGAAGACCGCTGCCTCGCACGCGCTCAGCGTGGAGGAACTGGTCCGGCAAGTGGCAACCGAGCTGGAAACCGAGACGGATCGCCATGAATTCACGCGGCGATGGCGCACCGGAGAGCTGGCATCCCGATAGTGAACCGCAAGGTCGCGCCGTTGTCCTACAAAGCGATGACCCCTAGCTGTTAACTCCGTCGCGGACCCAGCGGCGTCCGTGTGCCTATATTCTTCGATCTGACTTAAGGCCGGTGGTATTTACATGTCGTTGAGTGAAGAGCAAGCCAAGTCCTACATGATTAAACTGCTGTCCGCCATGACGCGCGCGGGCGGATCGGATCTGTTCGTCTCGAAAGATTTTCCTCCGAGCATGAAGTGTCAAGGGAAGATGCAGCCGCTCGCGACCCAAAAACTGAGCGGTGAGCTGACGCGCGAATTGGCTTTGTCGATCATGAACGAGCGTCAGCGTGCCGAGTTCGCCAAAGAACTCGAGTGCAATTTTGCCCTGGCCATACCCGAAGTCGCCCGCTATCGGGTCAATGTGTTCATGCAGCAACTCAACGTCGGCATGGTCATCAGGACGATTCCGAACGATATGCCGAGTTTCGATCAGCTCGGGCTTCCGGAAACTTTCAAAGAAGTGGTGATGAGCAAGCGCGGCATGGTGCTGGTCGTGGGGGCCACCGGCTCCGGCAAATCCACTTCATTGGCGGCGATGATCGATCACCGCAATCGGTCTTCGCCGGGACACATCATCACCATCGAGGATCCGGTGGAGTTCGTGCATCAATCGCAGATGTCCCTGGTGACGCACCGCGACGTCGGAATTGACACGCACACCTGGCATCACGCGTTGAAAAATACCTTGCGCCAGGCGCCCGATGTGATCTTGATCGGCGAGATCCGCGATGCCGAAACCATGGACCATGCCATCGCCTTCGCGGAGACCGGCCACCTCTGCATGAGCACGCTGCATTCCAATAGCGCCAGCCAGACTCTCGACCGGATCATCAACTTCTTCCCCGAGGAGCGGCGCAAGCAATTGCTCATGGACTTGTCGAGCAATCTAAAGAGCATCATTTCTCAGCGGCTGGTGCGCAAGGAAGATGGCAGCGGGCGCACCGCGGCCATCGAGATTTTGCTCAATACGCCCATCGTCGCCGATAAGCTGCTCAAGGGCGAGTTCCACGAGTTGAAAGCCATCATGGGCAAGTCGCACGAACTCGGGATGCGTACTTTTGATTGGTCGTTGTTCGAGCTCTACAACGACGGAATCATCGGCTACGATGAAGCGATTCGCAATGCGGATTCAGCCAACGAGTTGCGCCTCAACATCAAGCTCAACAGCAAGCGGTCCTCTCCCTCCAGCAGCGGTGTTTTTCAGGCATTGAGCGGCAATTTGGGCTGATTTTGCCATTGGGGCATGATTTCTGTAGAATGCAAATTCGTCATTTATTGCTACAGACATTATGCCGCGAGCCTTATCCGCACCTAATCCCGAACCCCGCGTGGTACTGACCGGCGCCGTAGTGCGGGCCTCGGCTTTTCTCGATATTACTCAAGCGGCGCTCGCGCAGATTCTCGGCCTCAGTGCATCCACCGTATCGCGGATGGCCAACGGCACATACACGTTGGATGAGCAAAAAAAGGAATGGGAACTCGGCGCCTTGTTCGTGCGCTTGTTTCGATCGCTGGACGCCGTCATCGGTTCCAATGACTCTGCCGCAAGGCGGTGGCTCGATGGTCAGAACAGCGCGCTGGCGGGCCGCCCGGTGGACTTGATTCGCAGCACAGAAGGGTTGGTTCGTGTCGTCCAATATCTGGACGCCGCACGCGGTCGGCTCTGAAGCCACCCGGGCGACGCGGCGATTGTGGCGAGCGGTGGAGGCTCAGCACATCGCATCGACGCTGCGGCTGGTAGGCAGTATCGAGGAGCAACTGCTGCTCGAACGAGTGTTGGAGAAGAGCAAACCCGCCGTGCCGAGCGCCGCAGCGGATTTGCATTACTTGCTGGCCACACCCTTTCGGTACACCTCGCCGATCGGATCGCGCTTTCGTGCTCCGGCCGACCCCGGTGTTTGGTACGGAGCGGAAAAGGAGCGTACCGCCTGCGCGGAGTTGGGGTTTTGGCGTTGGCGATTCCTCATGGACACCGATGGATTGGACAGCCTGGGACCCTCGCCTCAAACTGTATTTCGCGCCGCCATCGAGGGACGGATGGTCGACCTGACCGAAGCTCCCTTCAAGCGATCGCGTACCGAATGGACTGATCCGCGCGATTACACCGCGCCGCAGCGCTTTGCCCAGGCGGCGCGGCTGGCCAATGTGGATGCCATTCGCTACGAATCGGTGCGTGATCCCCAACATGCCGCCGCGGTGGCCGTACTGCGGCCATGCTTCAAACCGCGCCGGCCCTTGGCGCAGCGGATTTGGTTGCTGACGGTGCGCCGCGAGGCGGCAATCTGGCAATGCGAAGCGGAGCATTATGAGTTTACGGCGAAAAATTGGGAGCGTTGATGCGCACGAAAGTACTCTCGGGTCGGAATTTCAGCAGCGATCACGTCGCTCCCGCTTGCGAAGCCATCATGTCGGCGGTGAATCAGGCCAATGAGGGCTTCGTCACCTCCTATGGCGGTGATGACTTGACGGCGCAGCTGCAATCCACAGCCACGGAATTATTTGAAACGCAGGTTACCGTGTTTCCGGTGACCAGCGGTACCGCTGCCAACGCACTGGCGCTGTCGCAGATCGTGCCTGCCTTCGGCGCGATTTATTGTTACGAAGCGGCGCACATCGTGACCGATGAAGCGGGCGCGCCGGGGTTTTTTACCGGCGGCGCCCAGCTCATCGGTTTTCCGGCGCTCGACGGAAAGATTCGGCCCGAACAGCTGTCCCAGGCCGTCGCCTATGCTGAAGACCTCGGCATACACCACGTCAAGCCGGGCGCGGTAACGCTGACTCAAGCCACCGAATGGGGCACCGTGTACGGGCTGCAAGAAATTTCCGCCATCAGCGAGGTGGCAAAGCACCACCAGTTGCCCATGCACATGGATGGCGCGCGCTTTGCCAACGCGCTCGTTCATTTGGGCTGCACCCCAGCCGAGGCGACCTGGAAGCGCGGCATCGACGTGCTGTCGCTCGGTGCCACCAAGAACGGCGCTCTGGGGGCCGACGCAGTGATTTTTTTCGATTTGGGGCTGGCACGCGACTTCGAGCGGCGCCGCAAGCGCGCCGGGCACCTCCTGTCGAAAATGCGATTCGTGAGCGCGCAACTCTTGGCCTATTTAAAGAATGGGCTGTGGCTCGATAATGCGCGTCATGCCAATGCCATGGCCGCTAAAATGGCGCAGGGATTGAAAAGCGTCGCCGAGGCGCGGCTGCTGCAATCCGTCGATGCCAACGAACTATTTGTCGCGCTGCCCGAAAGCACTGTCAGTAGCTTGGAAATGCAGGGATTCAAGTTTTACCGCTGGCCCCTGCAACTGGCGCAGTCCGGCGTGACGATTCGGCTGGTGACCTCGTATGCAACGGCAAGCGCCGATGTGGATGAATTCATCGCCGCGGCGGCCGCCGTCAAACCTTGAGGACAACGCCTTGAGCGATGTCGATTGCATCGTGATCGGCGCAGGCGTGATTGGTCTCGCCGCCGCGAAGGCGTTGGCGGCGAGAACGCGAGAAGTGCTGATACTGGAGCGTGAGCGGCAGTTCGGCGTGCATACCAGCTCGCGCAATAGCGAAGTCGTGCATGCCGGCATCCACTACGAACCTCATTCGCTCAAGGCCAAACTCTGTGTTGCCGGCCGGGATCTCTTATACCGCTACTGCGCCGAGCGCGGCATCGAACATAGGCGCTGCGGCAAGTTCACGGTGGCCACCTCGGATGAGCAACTTCAGGCGCTCGAGAAAATCGAGGCCAACGCCCTGGCGAATGGTGTCTTCGATTTGCAGTGGTTGGATGCCGCGCAAGCGGTTCGCGCTGAACCGCAAGTGAAGTGTATTCGGGCCTTGTCCTCGCCGTCCACCGGGATCATCGACTCTCATGCCTACATGCAATCGTTGCTGGCGGACGCGGAAAGCTCGGGCGCCACCATCGCCTACGGCACCGAGGCGACATCAATGCGTCCGACACGTGCCGGCATTGAGATACTGATCGACTCGCAGGCCGAGCCGGCGGTGCGGGCTCAGTTCGTCGTTAATTGCGCGGGCCTGTATGCGCATCAAGTGGCCGCCTCCATCGAGGGTTTTCCGGCGCAATACATCCCGAGCGTGCGCTATGCCAAGGGCAGCTATTTCGCACTCTCCGGAGCCTCACCGTTCGCGCGCCTGGTGTATCCGGCGCCAACCCCGGGCGGCCACTTGGGTATTCACATGACGCTGGATTTGGCCGGCGCCGCTCGCTTCGGTCCCGACACCGAATGGGTAACCGCCCTCGACTACAACGTCGATCCGCAACGCGTAAGGTCATTCGCGGCTGTGATCCGCCAATACTGGCCCGCTTTGGATGCCGGCCGTCTGTACCCCGCTTACGCAGGCATTCGTCCGAAACTTTCCGGCCCGGGCGAAGCCACGCGCGATTTCAAGATCTCAGGCCCCGATGAGCATGGAGTCGCCGGTATCGTCAATCTTTTTGGAATCGAATCCCCGGGACTCACTGCCTCGCTCGCGTTAGGGGAATACATTGCATCGATGATTCAGTGAAAGCGCGTGCGCTCCTTGTTGAACGCGGCGCTTTCCTATGCTGCAATGCTGTCGCCTGGCGCGCGCGCCACTCTTAAAACTTTAACGGATCACAAACAAAAATGCGTTACCTCTTTTTGAAGAATCGAACTCTTGGCTCGCGCTTAAGCAGCGCCGCACTTGGCGTCCTGGCTGCAATGGGCTCAGCGGTTGCCGCAGATTCGCCGACCGCCCCCGGCGTCACGGCGCTGCTTTGCGGGCATCTGATCGACACGGCTGCCGGTAAAGTTCTCGGCGAGACCACCGTCGTCATCGAGGCGGGCCGCGTGCGCGATGTGTTGAGCGGATCTCAAGCGCCCGCCGGGGCGAGCATCATCGACTTGAAGACGCAGACTTGCATGCCGGGCTTGATCGATAGCCACGTGCATATCACTGGGCAGACCAGCCGCACGCAGTACGTTGACCTTTATCACTGGAACTTAGCCGACTATGTCATCCGCTCGACGGTGTACGCGCGGCGCACGTTGCTGGCCGGTTTCACGACGGTGCGAAACTTGGGCGACTCGGCGAACGAATCGGCGTCGCTGCGCAATGCCATCAACGCGGGCGTGGTTCCGGGTCCCAGAATCTTCACCGCCGGCAAGGCGATCGGCTCCACCGGCGGGCATGCCGATCCCTTCGATGGCTACCGTGCGGACCTGATGAAAGACCTGGGCCCCGCGGACGGCATCATCAATAGTCCGGAGGACGCGGTCAAAGCCGTGCGTCAGCACTATAAGCTCGGCGATGATGTCATCAAAATCATGCCCTCGGGCGGGGTGCTCGATGAGGGGGCGAGCGGGGATAATTCACAGATGACCTTGGAGGAGATCCGCGCGGTTGTGGCCACCGCGCACGACTACGGCTTTGCGGTGGCGGCGCATGCGCACGGCGCCGAGGCAATTCGCCGCGCCGTCTTGGGCGGCGTCGATTCCATCGAGCATGGCACTTACATGGACGCCGAGGACATGAAGCTGATGGTGGAACACGGCACGTATTTTGTCCCCACCATCATTGCAGGGGACTTCGTCGCGCGCCAGGCAAAAGTGCCAGGCTATTACCCCGCGACCATCGCTGCCAAGGCGGCCGCGATCGGCCCGTTGATCCAAGCCACCGCGGCACGAGCCTACAAGGCGCATGTCAAAATCGCCTTCGGCACCGATGCCGCCGTGTACCCGCATGGCGAGAACGCGCATGAGTTCGAATTGATGGTGGGCGCGGGGATGCCGACCATGTTCGTCATTCAAGCCGCGACGGTAAATGCGGCCGCGCTGTTGCGCCAGAAGGATCTGGGTACCTTAAGTGCAGGCAAGATCGCCGATGTCGTGGCCGTTCCCGGCAATCCCATCGAGGACATCAGCCTCATGAAGCGCGTCAGTTTTGTCATGAAGGATGGGGTGGTTTACAAGCTCAATTCCACGCCCACGGAACTGGCGCCGTAGTCATGCATCATCAATAATCATGGATCTTCAACTGACAAAGAAGCTGGCGCTGGTCAGCGGTTCCACCGCCGGCATCGGCAATGCCATAGCCGAAGCGCTGGCCCGCGAAGGCGCGACGGTCATCGTCAACGGCCGAACACCCAAGGCGGTTGACGCCGCGGTAACGGCCATGAAAGCGGCCACCGGCGGCGATGTGCTCGGATTTGCGGGGGATTTAAGTTCGGCGTCGGTGGCCGACCAGCTGGTGACGCAGTACCCGCAGGTCGAGATTCTCATCAACAACCTGGGAATTTTTGAAGTCAGGCCGTTCGAGGAAATCACCGACGAGGAATGGCGGCGATTTTTTGATGTCAACGTGTTGAGCGGCGCGCGCCTGGCGCGCCTGTATCTGCCTGCCATGCGTAAGCGCAACTGGGGCCGCATCATTTTCATTTCGAGCGAGAGCGGCCTGCAGATTCCCGCCGAAATGATTCACTATGGCATGACCAAGTCCGCCCAAATCGCCGTCGCCCGCGGGCTGGCCGAAGCGACCGCCGGCACGGGTATTACCGTTAACAGCGTACTGCCTGGTCCCACCATGTCACGCGGCGTGGGGGATTTCGTGAGCGATTGGGCCGCCAAGTCAGGCAAAAGCGCGAAAAGTGTCGAGGATGACTTCTTCAAGACAGCACGCCCGACCTCCTTGATCAAGCGCTTCGCGACACCCCAAGAGGTGGCCGCGATGGTGGCTTATGTGGCGAGTCCGGTGTCTGCCGCAACCACTGGCGCGGCACTGCGCGTCGATGGGGGCGTGGTCAGGAGCGCGTTTTAGGGCGCCCGGCCAGGGGCGCCTGGCGAGGGGCGCTCCGCATTGATCTCGGCATGAAGTTTCGCGGCGGCGGCATGGATGGCGGCCTCGGTTCCGCCGCCGTCGTAAATAATGCTGCGCGAGGCGTCGATGAGCAGGCCAAAGCCCTGGTCGTCCAAGCCCGCGGCGAGCGTGGCTTTAAGATCGCCGCCTTGCGCTCCGATGCCTGGGACCAAGAAGGGCAGGT
>JAQGOD010000382.1 GCA_028293775.1 Gammaproteobacteria bacterium | reverse complement strand
CGTAATGTCAATAGCGGCCGCAGAAATGCTGTCGCCGCGTAGCGGAAAAGCCACGTTGATTCCGCGCGTCGGTTTCCTTATGTCCGGTCGTCACTCTGCACCGGAAAGCACGCGTGCGAAAAAGCAGCTATTTATCAGGGTCGCCCTCTTGATATATCAGCCGATCAGCGATTACGCCCCACGGTTCTGCACAGCGCAACGCAATCAGAAGTTTCGTCCAATGGGGAATACTCAATGCTGCGCGATTTTGTCCCGCGTTTTCAGGCTCACTTGTTCTGCGGCCGCCATGGCGCGAAGCAGATTCTCACCCGCGAGCTTGGCGATGTCGGTGTCATTCCAACCTCGGCGCATGAGTTCCTCGAGCAGTGCCGGATATTTGTCAACGCCCTCGAGTCCAACCGGGGTGTCGGGAATACCATCGAAATCCGAGCCAAGCCCGACATGATCGACGCCCGCCACTTGGCGAATGTGCTCGACGTGGTCCGCTACTTGAGCGAGGGTCGTCTCGGGCTGAGGATGCTTGGCGTCCCAGTCCGCAAGCGCCGCCTTGGCCCGATCCGGCTGGCCAATGTAGAGTCCGGCATAGGGCGGACTATTGAAGCGTGTTTGCTCGGCTGCGCGGTCGGCCTGCCACTGATGGCGTGCCGCGGATACATAGGGCGGCGCGAAATTCACCATCACCACTCCGCCGTTTGCAGCCAGGGCCTTTAAGATATCGTCCGGCACATTGCGAGGATGGTCATCGAGTGCGCGCGCCGAGGAGTGCGAAAAAATCACCGGAGCTTGGCTCGCCGCCAGCGCCGCCTTCATGGTATCCGGCGACACGTGGCTCAAATCGATCAGCATTCCCAATCGATTCATTTCTTTGACGACCTCGACGCCGAAGGGCGTCAGACCATTATGGGCGGGAGTATCCGTGGCCGAATCCGCCCAGGCGGTGTTGCTCGTGTGGGTTAGCGTCATGTAGCGCGCACCCGCGTCGTACATCTGACGCAACACAGCCAGAGAATTATTTATTTGGTGTCCGCCCTCGATGCCGATGAGCGAGGCGATCTTGTGGTTCTTATGAAGGCGGCGAATATCTGCGGCGCTATACGCCATCGCGAGGTCGGCTGGATAACGCGCGGCCATGCGCTTGACCAAATCGATTTGCTCCAATGTCATCTGCACGGCCTCGAAACCCGGGACACTCACCGGTATCCACACCGACCAGAATTGGGCGCCTACGTGCCCGGCCCGCATACGGGGAATGTCGGTCATAAGGGCGGCTTGATCAGCGCCCACCGGCAAGTGATGCGTATCGGACCCAAGATCGATCAAGGAGAGGTCGCTCTTGTAGCGGTCCCTGATTTCCCAAGGCAAATCATTGTGCCCATCGATCAGCGGCGTCTGCAGCAACACTCGATCGACGCGGCGTTGATACTCATCCGCTGCCTGGCCGATTAGGGGGAGGCATAGCAAAAAGCACAATACGCGGAACATGTGAGCCTTATTATTGTTTATGGTTCGAAGGTTATTTCAATGGGTTCGGCGCCCTCGATCGTGCCACGAACCGCCTGCCCGCGCTGAATGGGGCCGACCCCCGCGGGGGTGCCGGTGAATATCAGATCACCTGGCGCGAGTTGAACATACGTAGAGAGCGCTGCGATAATTTCCGCGGGACTCCAAATCATCTGTTTGAGATCGCCGCTCTGCCGCACCCCGCCATCGATCGTCAAGCTGATTGACCCAGTCTGCGGCGGAAGCCCTTTGGTCAGTGCACCGATGGGGGCGGAATGATCAAACCCTTTGGCCATATCCCAAGGACGCCCGGCTTTTTTCGCCTCAGCTTGCAGGTCCCGGCGCGTCAAGTCGATCCCGACTGCAAAGCCAAAGATCATCGAGGACGCGTCGGCCGCATGAATGTTGGCGCCACCTCGGGATAGCGCCACCACGAGTTCTACTTCGTGGTGCAGCTCCGCAGTCTTTACCGGAAATGGCAACCGCCAGCCGCTCGGGACCACGGCATCCGCGGGCTTGCTGAAAAAGAATGGAAAATCCCGGTTTGGGTCGTTGCCCATCTCGCGCACGTGTTCGGCGTAATTGCGTCCGACGCAATAGATGCGCCGAACCGGGAATTGCAGTGGCGAACCTAAGATGGGGATGCTGGGGGTAGACAGTTGTGGAAGCGGGAACATCGGCGCGCATTATGCCAAGGCGGGGAGTGAATAGTTCGACCAAATTATACTAACTTGACAATATAGGCACTTAGTGTCTATTATGCTCGAAGTGACCACTTTGCACCACCCTCCCCTGCCCTCTCAGGCCGATCCCAAGGTCTGCGCCGTGCTTGACGCTGCGGTAGGCGTTTTTGCGAGATTTGGATTTCGCAAAGCGTCCATGGACGACGTCGCGCGCGCGGCTGGCGTGTCGAGACAAGGACTCTATCTTTCGTTTGCCAATAAAGAAGAGCTATTTCGACGCGCACTGGAGCACTCACTGCGAAGCCAGTTGGCCGCCGCCATTGCCGCGCTGTCGCGGACGGCCGACAGCTTGGAGACGCGTTTGGTCCGCGCGTCTGTCGAGTGGTCAGGTCGATTCGTCGGGTCGCTAGGGGCTGATGCCAGCGACCTCATGTGCGCAAGCACCTCATTGGCCGGCTCAACCTTGACCGATTACGAATCCCAATTCGAGGCAGCGCTTGCGCGCGCTATCGGCGCGTCGGGAATGGCCCGGGCTTGTGCGGCGGCAGGATTGGAAATCGCCGACTTGGCGCGCGCACTGCACGCCACGGCTCGAGGTCTCAAACAGGGTTGCAAGACTCAAGATGAATTTGTGAAAGGTATGACGGCTGCAGTGCGAATGATCTGCCTGCCGCTAAATCAACGCAGTCAGAAGGGGTTCACTCCATGAGCACGTCCATCCAATTCGGCAGGCGCTCCACGGCGGATCAGGTTCTTGCGGGCATCAATCTGAGCGGCAAGCGAATCGTCGTGACCGGGTGCAATTCAGGCTTGGGCTTCGAAACCATGAACGCTTTCGCGGCCAATGGCGCAACCGTGATCGGGTTGGCCCGAACAATCGCAGCGGCAACCGAAGCGTGCGAGCAAGCAAGCCCTCTCTGCGTTCCGGTAGCGTGCGACCTCGCGGACTTGGAATCCGTCGCCGCCGCCGCCGCCGTCATTCGCAAAGCTTCTGGCCCACTCGATGCGATTGTCGCCAATGCCGGCGTGGCGAATCTGCCCTCGCTCAGCACCCGCTACGGCGTTGAAATGCACTTCTTGATCAATCACGTCGGACATTTCGCGCTGATTAACGGCCTCACAGACCTGTTGCGCGATGCGACCGGACGCATCGTGGTCGTGAGCGGACATGCGAGCATCCGCCACGCTCCCTCGGACGGCATCATGTTCGATAATCTTGACGGCCAACGATTTTATGAAGCCACGACATTTTTTGGCCAGTCCAAACTGGCCAACGCGCTACACGCAAAGGAATTGTCGCGCCGCCTGAGCAATCGCGGCATTGTCGTGAATGCGGCTGATCCCGGACCCGCGCGCACGCGGACTACCAGCGGCTTTTTTGCGCACCTATTCGCCCAGTCGCCCGCCCGAGCCGCGGCGACCCAGGCGTGGTTGGCGGCAAGCCCGCAAGCTGCAGGAGTTTCCGGGCGCTACTGGCAGGATTGCAAGATCACCGAGGGCAACCCGCTGCTCGAGGATGCCGTGCTCGCCCGGCGGCTGTGGGATGTTTCCGAAGAACTTGCGGCCCGGCGCGCCGTTCACCGTGAGCGCTCGCTGCAACAGGCGGCGTAAAGGCGCCGCAGCCCGTCAAGCTTGGAGCAGCGGCTTTACCGTTTGCCGAGGTTTTCCGCAGCAAAGTCCCAGTTCGCGAGCTTCTCGAGCAACGCGTTGACGTAATCGACCCGCCGATTCTGGTAATCCAGGTAATAAGCGTGCTCCCAGACATCTATGGTCAAGAGCGGCTTCGAGCCCTCGGTGAGCGGATTCTTTGCATCGGGGGTCTTCAGAACTTTGAGCTTCTCGCCATCTTGTACGAGCCAAGCCCAGCCGCTGCCGAACTCGCTGACCGCCGCTTTCGACAGTTCCTTTTTGCACTGCTCGACCACGCCGAATGAGGACGCCCTCATTCGCTTCAGTTCCGCGGGCGGTTCCCTGCCGCCCTTCGGCGTCAGGCTCATCCAATAGAATGTGTGATTCCAAGCCTGCGCGGCGTTGTTGAATATTTCGGTATGATCCGTCTGACCTGCGGTCGCTCGAACGATGTTCTCGAGAGGCATGTCCGCAAATTCTGTGCCGACAATCAATTTGTTCAAGGTATCGACGTAGTTCTTATGATGCTTGCCGTAATGGAAGCTCAAGGTGTTCGCCGATATGACCGGTGCTAGAGCGCCTTGATCGAAGGGAAGCGGCGGTAGCGCGATGGGTTGGGTTAAAACAGCTGCTGTGTTCATGAACACTCCTATGGCTTCGGCATGCGGGAGAGAGTGTCAGGCTAGGTCAAGGTCACCACCTTGAGCTAGCGGCGCTCGTCCGCAGCCTGCGTAGTCCGATGCTGACGGCGCCGCGCGAAACACCGGTAAGCGTGTGTGCTTCAGGTTGCGCGCTATTTTTTATCGCATAGGCGTACATCGCCGCTACGGGTCGATACACGCACGTGTGCTCCGCTATCTCCTGTTTTAAACGACAACCGTGCACCGGGTCCGTGTCGCGATTCGTTCGGCTTGGGTCCGAAACAATTGTCGATATCGCCGCTAATGGTTTGGATATCGAAATCGGCCGCAGGAGTGCTTGCAAACTCCAGCTTGATATCGCCGCTGACGGATTCGCCTTCTATTTGCGCGTCCGGCGCCGCGGTGAGGGCCGCCGTAATATCCCCGGAAATGGTTTTAAATCTAGCTCGCGACACGGTTCCGAGTGTGAGGTGCGCCGTGCCGCTCACTGTGGTCGCTTCGATCTCTGCAGTTTTGCCGCTGAGCACGATGTCGCCGCTGATGGTCTTGACCTCAATGAGCTTCGCGGCCGGCACATCCAGATGAATATCACCGCTGACGGCATTGGCATGCACATCG
>JAQGOD010000364.1 GCA_028293775.1 Gammaproteobacteria bacterium | reverse complement strand
GGATGAACTCGAAGCGGACTGGACGAAAGTCCGCGTCCAGCAAGCACCTGCCGACGAAGAGAAATACGGCAATCAAGACACCGACGGGTCTCGCAGCACGCGGCATTTCATCGAACCGATGCGCCGCTGCGGCGCGGCTGCAAGAATGATGCTGGAGCAGGCCGCGGCCTTGTCATGGCGCGTGCCGGTCGCTGAAGTCCGTGCCGTCAATCATGAAGTCGTGCATCAGAAAACGGGGCGTAAGCTCGGCTATGGTGCGCTTGCCAGGCAAGCTGCCAAGCTTCCGATCCCTCCCCGAGATACGCTGCGCTTGAAAACGCCGGAGGAGTTTCGCTACATCGGCAAAGGCGGCGTACCGATTGCCGATGGGCACGACATTGTCACCGGCAAAGCGCAATACGGCATCGACCCGTGGTTTAAGGACATGAGTTTCGCCGTCATCGCACGCTCTCCGGTGCTGGGCGGTAGCGTCAAGCAGTTCGACGGTACAGCCGCTGCCTCTGCGCCCGGCGTGCAAAAAGTACTGCAGATGCCCGCGACCATTGCGACGGCCAAATTTCACATCCTCGCCGGCGTGGCCGTCATTGCCAATTCCACCGGCGCCGCCATCGCGGGCCGCAAACTGCTGAAAATCGAGTGGGAGGATGGCCCCAACGGCAGCTACGATTCCGAGGCTTATCATGCCGCGCTCCATGATTCCGCCCTGCAACCCGGCAAGGTGGTGCGCGAGTCGGGCAACGTCGACACCGCGTTTCAGTCGAGTGCGAAATCAATCGAAGCGGAGTACTACATCCCGCACATTGGCCATGCAACCATGGAGCCGCCCGCCGCGGTGGCTCGCATCGTCAATGGCAAGTGCGAAGTCTGGGCGGCGACGCAGGCGCCGCAAGTGACCCGCGAGGATGTCGCCAAGCACCTTGGTACCACCCCGGAAAATGTCACCGTGCATGTAACGTTGCTCGGCGGCGGGTTCGGACGCAAGTCAAAGCCGGACTTTGCCACCGAGGCCGCGCTCTTGTCGCAGGCTATGGGCGGGCGTCCGGTCAAAGTGACCTGGACTCGCGAAGACGATCTTCATCACGATTTTCTGCATACCGTGTCGGTTGAATACCTAAAGGCGGGTGTCGGTGCCGACGGCAAGGTCAGCGCATGGCTGCACCGCAGCGTTGCTCCCTCGCTCGCGACCATATTCGATCCAAGCATAAACCACGAAGTGCCCCCCGAGCTTGGAATGGGCTTTATCAACATGCCCTATGATATTCCCAATCTGCGGCTGGAGAACCCGGAAGCCAATGCACATTGCCGCATCGGCTGGTTTCGTTCTGTATCCAACATACCCCATGCCTTTGCCATACAGTCGTTTGTGTCGGAGCTGGCGGTGAATGCCAATAAGAATCACCGCGACTATTTGCTGGAACTCATCGGACCCGCGCGCAAGATCGATCCGCGCAGCCAGCAAGA
The DNA here is from genome assembly GCA_028293775.1 of Gammaproteobacteria bacterium. The sequence continues at coordinate 2,771 of JAQGOD010000364.1, read as the reverse complement.
CAGCTGGAATTATGGCGAATCGCCGGAGCGCTATCCCGTCGATACCGGCCGCTTGCGGCACGTTGTCGAGACTGTCACGCATGAGGCCGACTGGGGCAAGACCCTCGCGCGCGGCCGCGGTCAGGGATTGGCCGCCCACTACAGCTTTTTAAGTTACAGCGCTGCCGTGGTCGAAGTCGACATCGACGAACAGGGGCGAATCAAGATTCCGCGTGTGGACGTCGCATTTGATTGCGGTCCGCAAGTCAATCCCGAACGCATTCGCGCGCAACTCGAAGGCGCGGTCATCATGGGACTGAGCTTGGCGATGTTCGGCGAGGTCACTTTCAAGCGCGGACGCGCGCAACAGGATAACTTTCACCAGTATCGCGTGACCCGGATGAGTGAGGCGCCCGCCGAGATCCGCGTGCACTTGATCCCGACGGCAGATTGGAGCACCCCATTGGGCGGCGTCGGTGAGCCCGGGGTCCCGCCCATTGCGCCGGCGCTGTGCAACGCGGTATATGCGGCGACCGGCAAGCGAATTCGCCGGCTACCCATCAAGGATCAGGCACGACGCTCGAGTTGAGTACGCTGCGGTAGAATCCGGGATCATATTTGCAACCGTCCCAAATGAATACAGCTAGACCGCGAAAACCCTTCTCGATGATTCGCGAGTTCCACTTGGCCGATTGGTTCACGCTCGGCAATGCCGTATTCGGCACCGCGGCCCTATTTTCAACAATAAGCTATGTGCAAACCGGAAGCGTCCGACACATCTATTTCGCGGGAGCATTGGTGTTAGCTGCCTTCATCTTTGATGTCATTGACGGACGCGTGGCGCGATGGCGGCAAACCAATTCAGCGATGGGCCGTGAACTCGATTCACTCGCCGACGTGATTTCCTTCGGAGTCACTCCGGCAATGATCGGTTACGCTTGCGGTATGCAAGGTCTCTATGACCGAATTATCTTGGGCTATTTCGTAGCCTGCGGAGTTTCACGTCTCGCACGCTACAACGTGACCGCGGAAGAGTTGTCCGGAGGCACCGCCAAAGTAAAATATTTCGAGGGGACGCCAATACCGACCTCATTTCTCGTGGTATGCATCTTGACGTTCGCCGCATTTCGCGGAGATATCGGCGACCAGTTGTGGCTCGGCGAAGTACCCTTGGCGGGACACGTACTTCACCCGCTAGCACTCATATTTGGCCTATCCGGTTCCTTGATGATCAGCCGTTTTCACATTCCTAAACTTTGAACGCGTCAAAGCTTTCAGCGCTCGGCGCGTCGAGCAAACTCGGTGTGTGTCTTCGGCGGTTAGTCCGGGGGGTTAAGCTCCCGGAATAGAAAGAGGCGCGCCTTGTCCCAGTCGCGCTGCACGGTGCGCAGGGCGACTTCGCGCATGGCTGCAATGTCGGTAAGAGAAAATCCGCAGAAGTATTTGAGGTCCACCACCTCCGCTAAGCGCGCATCATGCAGCGCCAGTTCATCCAGCGCTTCGGATAGGCGCTGAAGCGCAAATTTTTCTCCCTCTGCCTCGAGTCCTTGCTCGCCCACTTGACTATCGAATTGAGTAATTTGGAATTCGCCGCCCCGTTTACGGGCGTTTCGTTGACGGCTGAAATCGATGATCAGGCCGCGCATCACTTTAGAGGCATAGCCCATGAAGCGGGCGCGATCCGTGAACTCGGCTTGCCCTTGGATCATGCCGAGATAAGTTTCATGCAGCAACGTGGTCGGACTGATTGCGACGCCGACGCCGCGTCGCAAATGGTGTTGAGCCAGCCGGTGCAACTCGGCATAGAGGGCGGAAAAAAGCCGCTCTTTCGCCCCCGGGGCGCCCGCCTCAGCCTCGGCGATCAGAGGGGACAACGACGTGATTTCCATTGCCCCGATTTTACACGGGAAAGATTCTTCTCGCCGAATGTCAGGTTTCGCGTGCCGATTCCGTTTTGGAGAGATAGGGACTCACTTGCTTGAATGGGGATGCAAATATGATGACGTTATGTCCGGTTGCACGGCGTGCATGCTTCGGCCTGGTCGGCACTTTTCTCTTCGCCGGATCCAGCTACGCGGACCCAAACTTTGATATCAACGGCTTGACCGTAGGGATCGATGCCGCCGGCATCATGGGCACGTACAGCGTCAATGGACGCGTCGACAAGCACAATGAGTTCTTCCAGAGCCTCGGCACGAATGGTCGGAGTTGTTCGACCTGTCATGTCGCCGAGGAAGCCATGAGTTTCACCCCGGCCCATGCGCGACATCTTTTCGAGCAAACCGGCGGCGCAGACCCCTTGTTTGCGAGCGTCGACGGCGCCAATTGCACTACGGTCGCGCGCGGCAACCGAGCCGGGCACAGCTTGCTGATCAATAACGGGTTGATTCGCATCGGAATGGCCGTACCTGTAAATGCCGAGTTTTCGATCTCGGTGGCGCACGATCCTTTCGGCTGCGCCTTGCAAATCGATGCAAAAACACATGTGCTAACCGCCTCCGTGTATCGCCGCCCGCTACCGACTGCGAATCTCGGCTTTCTTAGCGCCGTCATGTTCGATGGCCGCGAGACCGTGGTACCACTGACTAGCGCAGCTACATTGGACGCCAACCTGCGCGTCGATCTCACTCATCAAGCCATCGACGCCACGCTGATTCACTTTGAAGGGCTTGCCGCACCCACGGACGCGCAGCTCCTCTCGATTGTGGACTTCGAGCTATCAATGAACTCCGGACAACTGTGGGACCGGCGGGCTGGATTGTTAAGCGCGGATGGAGCCAAGGGCGGTCCAA
>JAQGOD010000353.1 GCA_028293775.1 Gammaproteobacteria bacterium | reverse complement strand
CGTATCGTGGTGTGTTCGCATCTCGAAGTCAAAGGCGCCTAAGATACCGAGGAGTCTCGAAAGGAGTTTTGGATGTCCAACAGAAAAGACCTGACCCGCCGCGAGTTCGTCGCGAGCACCGGCAAAGTTACGCTCGCGGCGATGGTGGCTGCGAGTGCGCCCTTGATCGTTCCACGCCGCGTGCTCGGGCGCGGCCAGCGCGCCCCCAGCGATGTGGTGAATGTCGCCGTCGTCGGCTGCGGTGGAATGGGAGCTCAAAATGCCCTCGTGCTGGCTCAGACCGACCGCATTGGCGCGGTCTGCGATGTCGACTTCGCCTACAGCGAACGCTGTGTGGCGAAAAGGCTGACCGACGCACAGGGGCAACCGCGGCCGGAAGGGTTGAAATTTCAAGAGCAGTTCGCCAAAGCAAAGCGCTATACCGATTTTCGCGACATGCTGGCGAAGGAAAAGCACATTGACGCCGTCATGATTGCGACGCCCGATCATCTGCACGCGGTTATCGCCAAGGCAGCCATGGATGCCGGCAAGCATGTCTATGTGCAAAAGCCCCTCACCGCCACCGTGCATGAGGCTCGAATGTTGAGATCGTATGCAATCGCCCATCCTAAGCTCGTTACCCAGATGGGAAACCAGGGGCATTCAAGCGACGACGCGCGCCGCATCAATGAGTGGATCGCCGCCGGCATCATAGGTCCAGTGCACGAAGTGCACGTATGGACTAACCGCCCCGTAGTTTACTGGCCGCAAGGGTTGCCGCGCCCTACCGGGTTGGCGCCGGCGGATGTTCCCGGCGGTTTCGGCAACATTTGGACGTACCGCCACGTGCAAGATGTGCTCGCCGCGGCCATGGGCAGCGGCGGCGCGCCCCCGCCCGGACTCGACTGGGACATGTTTGTGGGCCCCATTGCGGAAAATGTTCCGTATCATCCCATCTACCACCCCTTCAACTGGCGCGGCTGGCTGGCTTTTGGATCGGGCGCGCTGGGAGATATGGGCGCCCACCTCATCGATCATCCCTTTTGGGCACTGGGCCTGAACGCACCTTCCAGCATCGAGGCAACCTCGACCCCATGGGGCGCGACGCGCGAGCGCGAACCCGTGTCGTTTCCGATATCAACTTGCGTGCATTATCAGTTCGCGGCGCGCGGCACACAGCCTGCGGTGAAACTATCCTGGTTCGACGGCGGAATCTATCCGCCCCGCCCCGACCTATTGCCGGATGACGTTGTACTCAAAAGCGAAGGCGGCGTGATATTCATCGGCGAGCAAGGCATCCTCTTGCACGATACGTACGGCGCCAATCCGCGATTGTATCCGCAAGAACTGGCGGATGCGGCCGCCGCTGTGCCGAAGAGCATCCCGCGCATCACGTGGAGTCATGAGGCCAACTGGACCAAGGCAATCCGAGGCGAGGCCAAGGCGAGTTCCCCGATCGAATATGCGGCTCGGCTCACCGAGACCATGCTGCTCGGTGTTGTCGCGCTGCGTGCGGGACAGGGGCAGAAAATTCTGTACGACGGCGAAACCGGACAGATCACCAATGTTTCCGAGGCAAACCAATACTTGACGCGAGAATATCGCGCCGGATGGAAAGTTTGATCATGGCGAGCGCAAGGTTTTGCGCGTCAGCTTGACGCGGCCGCCGGCGTCTCGATCGATGATGATGTCATAGTGTTGTCCGCGGAACTTAATATCCTTGAGGGTCATCGATTTCCATTCCGGCGGAAGCAAGGGTGCATAGGCGCCGACGAGACCTTTCTCTTCGATGCGCAGTCCGGTGAAACCATAGGCGAGATTCTGGAGAAATCCGCCGGAAGCGGTAACGAAATAACCGGTGTTGTTGGCCGGGGTTTCGACGCGCACATTGAATGGTGGCTTGATCAAATTAGTGCTGAAGTTGCTTTGCAGCCAGGCAACGGCGGAAACCGTATCGCCCACCGCGGCCGCCGCAATCGAAGCCGGCGCTGCGGCCATGCCGTGCGGCTCATGGTGCCCCTGCTTGACCGAGATCATGGTGTAGTCGAAGTCGTTGCGACGGATTTGTTCCGTCATCGGTAAGTCGAGCGATGGGTACATCAGCAGAGCCAGCGTGCTGCCCTCCAATGGCTCGCGCGGCACACTGGCGTCGAAGTCCAGATGGCGCTGTTCAGCCTCGGAAAACGGGATGTATAGCTTCGAAGCAACCTCGGCCCAATGCGGATCGGCCCGTTCGCCGACGAGCGCTGCTGCGGTCGCGGCAATGCTCAAAGCCTTCTGGGCCGACACGTTGGTGAAGGTGTCGTTCGGCACATCGTTGTAGTTTTCCGCCACCGAGGTGACATGCACGATCTCGTAGCGCCGCCGGCTCTCATTCCAGGACGCTCGGCTCGCCCAGAAATCCGCCACATTACGGATGACCGGCCAACCGTATTGCTTGAGCCACTCTCGATCGTGTGTCGCGAGCCAGTACTGCCACTGGGCGAGCGCCACATCGGCGTTGACGTGGATCTCACGCTCACCGAGCACATAGGCGAAATGCGGCGTTTGCTCGCTGCCATTTTCCGGATCCGCCTCCCACGGATACATCGCGCCCTTGAGCCCGCGCGCCTTGGCGCGATCTTTCGCGGCCGGCAGCGTGTAAGCGCGGAACATCGCCAGAGATTTCGCTCGCTCGGGATGCAGCAAGAGCAGAGCCGGAAAGATCCACGTATCGCTGTCCCAGAATACGTGACCCGTGTACCCGGTGCTCAACCCGCACGCTCCCATTGGCCAGTGCGTGTCGGGAGTTGAGGTTGCGAGCAGATAGTAGAGGTCGGAATGCACGGCAGTCTGGGCCCTGGCATCACCCTCGATTGTTATATCGGATCGCCATAGATCACGCCACGCGCCGCGGTGCTTATCGAGAAGATCGTCGAAGCCGGCTTTGCGTGCCTGTGTTGCGAGCTCAAGATCGGCCTTCGCATCACCGCCCCACCCTTCGCGCGAAGCGGCGATGAATTTGGTGAAGGTATAAGTGCGGTCCTTCCGTACCTGGATTTTGAGATTCAAGGCCAGGCGGTACGGGCTTTTATACAGCTCGATGGCGCTCGCCGGTACGCCGTCCGGCAGCTGTATGGCCGCCGCCTCGGCCATACTCAAGCCCTGCTCCGCGCGGCCGTCAAGAGTCAAGGTCAATTCCTTGACGTCGCCGCCCGCCTCGAGCACATGCGTGTCGCCGTGATACCAGACGGGAGCGCGATCAGGGGTTGCCGGCGGAATCGCCACGAGTTGCATGTTGTGCGCGGCAACCGCTTCCTGCATCTGCTCGCCGGTCAGCTTGGCCAGCGGCAGGCGCGGCTCATACGGTGCCCAGAGATTCAGCGCAAAAGACAGCTCCACGGTCCCATCGAAATCCGGCGTCAAGGAAATCTGCGTAGCGGCTAGATGCGTCGATGCCTGGCTGACGAAGGTAGTCACTTTTACACGCGTGCTGCGCTTGTGATCGACGTAACGATAGGTCGTGATCAACGTGGCTTCGTGTAGATCCAGTGTCTGGCGGTAGTCCTGGAACAGCGCCGAGTTTACCGGCACTTGATTCATCCAGAAGTGGCCCGCGGCCGAGTCGCCGGTCGAGTAGTCGATTTCGCTCCACCCCGGAATGGCTGCGGGACGTGCCTCATCGTCTTTGGCATAGTCCATGAACGCGACCATGTAGGCGAGGTTGCCCTCAGTGCCGCGCGGCGCCGTCATGGAGGAAAAATAGCCGTTGGCCAGATAGCTCGGAAAGTAGTTGCCGAAATTCTCGGCGCTCGCGCTTAAGGTGAAAGTGGGATCAGTGGCGGCCCCCGACGCGCTGCCGCCGGCCAACGCCAGCCACAGCAACGGCGTGACGACGACGCCTCGAAATTTCCGATAATTCACGGCCCTCTCCCCGATTTAAGCTCTACGTTGAGAGTATTAGAACACGGCGCGGGGTTGCGTCGACGCGCGGGTAGCCGCATTCTGGGCTCAGGCGACGGGAGCGATGGGAATGTCCGACAACATCAACCACGGCAGGCGCGGCTTTCTTGCATTCGGCCTGCTCGCTGCCGGCGGGTGGCGATCTATCGCGCGCGCGGCAAATCAAGAAAGCGCAAACGCGGCAGTCGCTCCGCTTGCGGAATTGGATTATGGCCAGGTGCGATTCGGCGCCGGACCGATAGATCGACAGGCGCGCGAGAATCACCGTTTAGTGTTGGGGCTGGATGAAAACGCGTTGCTGCGACCTTTCCGTGTGCGCGCCGGACAGCTCGCGCCCGGCGCCGACCTCGGCGGCTGGTATGACACCTACGCCTTTGCGCCCGGCGCAACCTTCGGGCAATGGATGAGCGCGCTGTCGCGTTTTTACGCGATCACGGGCGATGCCGCGACTCGCGCCAAGGTGCAGCGGCTCGTCCGCGGGTATGCCGCGACACTGGATGCGCGCGGCAGTTTCTACCGCAACAACCGCTTCCCGGCTTATACGTACGATAAGCTGGTCGGGGGTTTGAGCGACGCTCAACGACTCGGCCGCGACGATGCGGCACTCGCGACGCTCGCGCGCACCACTAAGTCCGCCGTTCCATTCCTGCCTACGCGGGCAATACCGCGCAACGAACATGCGCAGCCCGGCGAGGACTTCAGCCAGCATGCCTGGGATGAGAGTTACACGCTGCCTGAAAATCAATTCCAGGCTTGGGCGTTGACCGGCGAGCGGCGCCATCTCGAGCTTGCCCGGCGGTTCCTCTATGACGAGTTCTTCGCGTCGCTCGCGCGCGGCGAAAATGTGCTTCCCGGCAAGCATGCCTACAGTCACGTCAATGCGCTCAGCTCCGCCGCGCAGGCCTATCTGTCGCTGCGCGACCCGACGTATCTCAAGGCCGCGCAGAACGGCTTCGACATGATCCGCGCACAAAGCTTCGCCACCGGTGGTTGGGGACCGGACGAGCATTTTGTCGTCCCCGACAGCGGCGCACTCGGCGCCAGCCTCACCGACCAGAGCAAGAGCTTTGAAACTCCTTGCGGCGCCTTTGCACATTTCAAGCTCACGCGTTATCTGTTGCGCATTACCCGTGACTCACGCTACGGCGACAGCATGGAACGCGTGCTGTACAACACCGTGCTCGGCGCGACTCCGATCCAGCCGGACGGACGCGCCTTCTACTACTCCGACTACACGCAGCGAGCGAAAAAAACATTCCACCCCGATCGCTGGCCGTGTTGTTCCGGCACGCTGCCGATAATCGCGGCCGATTATGCGATCAGCACCTGCTTTATCGACGCCCAGGGCATCTACGTCAATCTCTACGTGCCGGCGCACGTCACCTGGACTCAGAACAACGAACCTTGCAGCTTAGTTCTAGAGACGGACTATCCGTATGCGGCTGGTGTAACCATGACGCTTCGGTTGCCGAGCGCGCAGACCTTTACGCTCAATCTG
>JAQGOD010000340.1 GCA_028293775.1 Gammaproteobacteria bacterium | reverse complement strand
GAGGCTGACCCCCGCGATGATCACCGGCACTACGAATACGAGGGACAGGTTGGGGATCGTCACCGTGCTGTCGGCGCCGACAGCCACGACCGTCGCGAGCGCGGTCATTGCAATCGAAGCGAGGTAGCGCATCACCCGCGACGCAGCCGGGCCAAAAAGCGGATCGGCATCGGACACCGGCGCGATGTCCCGCCGCAGCTTCGATTTAACATCGGCCACCGGTCAACTCCTGCCTGGTACCTGGGCGACAAGGCGTTGGCTGAAGCGCAAACCAGCCAAAGCGAGGTCGAGGCTGTGAGGCTGACCGAGCATACACCCGCTTCATGGGCGTGTCGTGGGCGGCGCCCCGCGGGGGCATTTCGGCAACACTTTCTGGAAAACGTCGTGACCTGAAGTTTACGCCCTTGCGCGTCCACATTGATTGGAAAGACTGGTCCCGTCGCAAACATGGCTCCGGTGGAGCCCTAAGGACGACGGATCATGAGCCCGCGGCAATTTGCGAAAGTGGCGGCGTTGTGCGGAACGGCTGTTCTTGCCGTCTGGTCTGTCCGGGCTGCCGGCTTCGATCCGGCGCTCGTTAAAACCACCGGCGCGGTGCCGGTCGAGCACCGGCGCACGGCGTTGCCCACTGCCGACGCCGAAGCCGCCGATGCACCGCAGCCAGCCGCGATCTGCAGCGCCACTGCGCTTGACGCCGATGTGGCGCCGGCCGCCGAGCCGGAAACCGCGACGGCGACCGACGCGACGGCTGCCCAGGATGCGCCGAACTTGATCGTCGAAGCCGCAGTGTCCGATTCGTCGCCGCCTCCGGCAGCCGAATCGCCGCTTGTGCAAGTGGCGAGCGCGGACCCTTCGGATCCAATCCCGACCGACGTCAAGAAGCCGGTTGCGCTCATCGAAATTCCCGACCAATGCCTGGATAGCTGCATCGACCGGTATTTGTGGGCGCTTTATGAACGCACCCCCAAGGAGGACAGCCTCAAGGTGCATGAGCGGCGTAAAGTGACGATCAAGCGGAAAGGCAAAATGGTGACGGTCACCAGAAGCTTTACCAGGCTCGTCGATCAGAATTTTGCCTGGAAGGATCCTCATGCGGCAGAAAAAGCCGGCATGCCGATGATGGACTATGTGATCGGAGGCATGGACCGCAGCTTCAGGACAAAACTGTTTCATACGCTGCGCGCGGCGGAGCTGGCCGGGATGTCGCCCGGCATCACCAGCGCGTTCCGCGATGACTACCGTCAATCGATCGCCACCGGCATGAAGGCGGCGAGTGACAGGTCCTATCATGGCGGGAGTTCTCGCGGCGGCTATGGCCACGGGCTTGCGGCCGATGTCGTGAGCGTCGACGGCGCGACACGCGGCCAGCGCTGGGTTTCCACCGAAAAATTCTGGAAATGGATCGATGCACACGGCAAGGAGTTTGGAATCGGGCGGCCGTATCTCGGCCGGGATCCGCCGCATGTGGCGCCGATCGACGGCAGGGAATATACCGCCCACAATCCCGGCATGAGGGCCTACGCGGAGGCGGACAGCAAAAAGCGCAACCGGCTGTCCATGAAGGACCGGGCGGCGAAAATGCCCGCCAAACCCAAGGTCGTTCAGAACGCTGCCCGCCCCACCAGGCAAGGGGGGATTTCCAATCGTCCGGCCATGGCGATGGCCGAGCCCGGACGCGGATAGATCGAGTCCGCCCCACGCGCTGGTGCTTTTACCGAACCCATCAGTGCGAAGGGCTCGAAAACCAGCGCTCGAAAATATGAATGATCAGGGTGGCGAAGGCGACGAGCATCGCGACAGCAAGGACCTTGCTATTCTTTTCGGCGATCGCCAGCGCGAGCGATCGATTAAATGCAAGCGCAATGCCGTACATAGGCATGATGCAGACCGAGATGCCCTCGCTTAACATATAACCAAGTCTGGGCGCATAGTAATGCAGGCCTTCGCCTTTCGCGATCAGGACAATGAGTTCAATTGCGACAAAAACGGAACCAACGACAAACGGCAATGTCTCGTACCATTCCGCGCTGTCTGTTGTGAAGAATGACTTGACGACTTCGAGCATGGTGTTGGTCTAGAAACTTTTGATCCAGGCAATGAACAATGTCCCCGCCGCAGCAACCTTGCTCTCGACCAGTCCCGATGCGGAGGGAAGAAATTTCTCGAAAGCAAAAAAAAATGAACGGTATGGCTGATACCGCTATTGCATGTTCAACAAGCCATATGAAACGGCTTTCCGGCGCCGTGGACATGGGTGACACTCCTGCGGTTTACCTCGATATATCATTAGCGGCAGAAGGTTTGGTAGAGACAATGTGATTACTCGTCGCCGTCTACACGCGATAGTAGCAAATCGCAGCAGGCGCTAAAAAATCGTGTGTCCGCAAGCTGCCGGCGCAACTTGCCGCCTCTGGACGCGCTGGCCGTCCATGATTATTTTGAGCGCCGAGGCAACATCATGGCGAGGATGATATCAGAGGTGTACGACGCGTTCATCGCGTCGGGCGCTCCGGAGGACAAGGCGCGAAAGGCCGCCGAGGCCATGGCTGCCTATGAGGGCCGATTTAATGGGATCGAACATGATCTCGGTCTCATCCGCGGCGATATCAATATGGTCCGCGGAGATATCAACTTGCTGAAATGGATGAACGGCATTACCTGGGCGCTCTGCTTCGGGATACTTTTCAAACTTTTCCTGCATTAGCCGTTCGATTCGACTGCCGCCGCCGGTAGCCGCATCTTCACCCGCTTGATCGTCCCCGAAAACGCAAACAGCTTCCGCTCGCCACAGCTAAGCATTCCGCGCAGAAAAATCAGCGAGCCGCCGGCGCGGGTGATTTCGCCGGTGGCTTCGATCAGGTCGCCTTCGCGGGCGGCGTCGAGAAATTCGCAGGCGAGCGACACCGTGACGCCGGGGCCCTTGAGCACCGGCGAGGCGAAGGCGAACAGGCAGTAATCGGCGAACGTCATGAAAGCGCCGCCGTGGACATTGCGCAGGCCGTTGAGATGTTTTTGTTCGACCCGGAACGCGCAGCGGACGCGACCGTCGTCGTCCATTTTGTGCCAGAAGGGCCCGTTGTTGGACTCAAAACTGTCGCGGCTCCAGGTCCCCCAGCCGGCGAATTCACCCTGGGTTTCGACATGCAGATCGGGGCGGCGGAGGAATGCCGTGTTGGTGAGATCGTCCACAAAAAAGGCCTTCGGTTGGAGTGTTAAGGCCCTTAAATCCGATCCTGGAGGGCCGTGCAAATGCTTTGCCGCGAGCGGCATCGTTGCAGTCCGGCGGATTGTCGAAAACACGCGTAAAAAGCCCTTTTCCCCCCAGCTTGATGTCCGTAAGAAGAGGCTTAAATCGGCATCCAGCAGCATGATTCCCAACGAACCCAAAATCACCCCCGAACTCGTCGCTTCGCACGGCCTCAAGCCGGACGAATACGACCGCATTTTGAAGCTGATCGGCCGGGTGCCGACATTCACAGAACTCGGCATCTTCTCGGCGATGTGGAATGAGCACTGCTCGTACAAATCCTCGCGCATCCATCTGCGCGGCTTGCCGACCAAGGCGCCGTGGGTGATCCAGGGCCCCGGCGAGAACGCCGGCGTGATCGATATCGGCGACGGGCAGGCGGTGGTGTTCAAGATGGAGAGCCACAACCATCCGAGCTATATCGAGCCCTATCAGGGCGCGACCACCGGCGTCGGCGGCATCTTGCGCGACGTGTTTACGATGGGGGCGCGGCCGATCGCCTGCCTCAATGCGCTGAGTTTTGGCGCGCCGGAGCATCCGAAGACGCGGCATCTCGTCTCGGGCGTGGTGGCCGGAGTCGGCGGCTATGGCAATTCGTTCGGGGTGCCCACCGTCGGCGGGCAGGTGCGTTTCCACACCCGCTATGACGGCAACATCCTGGTCAACGCGATGGCGGTCGGTCTTGCCGACACCGGCAAGATTTTCTATGCGGCGGCGTCGGGCGTGAACATGCCGATCGTCTATCTCGGCTCCAAGACCGGCCGCGATGGCATCCATGGCGCCTCGATGGCCTCAGCCGAGTTCGACGACGACTCGGCCGAGAAGCGGCCGACCGTGCAGGTCGGCGATCCCTTCGCGGAAAAACTGCTGCTGGAGGCGTGCCTCGAAATCATGGCGGCGGATTGCGTGATCGCGATCCAGGACATGGGGGCTGCGGGGCTGACCTGCTCGGCAGTGGAGATGGGCGCCAAGGGCGATCTCGGCGTCGACCTCGATCTCGATGCGGTGCCCACGCGGGAGACCGGCATGAGCGCCTATGAGATGATGCTGTCGGAAAGCCAGGAGCGCATGCTCATGGTCCTAAAACCTGAAAAGGAAAAGCAGGCCGAGGCGATCTTCAAA